>CANJWF010000148.1 GCA_947478315.1 Sphingobacteriaceae bacterium
CATTCATCATCGGTTGGTGAGAATCCACTCATGGGCATTTCATCTGAAAATAATTTTCAGTTTGTGTTTGTTTTTAATGGGCTTCATGCGTGCTTCGCAGGTTGTTTTTAAATGGTCAGATAGAACCTCCTGAACTGTCATTACGGACTCCGATCCGCAATCATGCCTCTTTGTGTAGGCAATACATGTCGGTTTCATCTGAAAATATTTTTTCAAAATTGACTCAATCTAATCTGTTAAATTTTTGGGACTGCAAAACTACGCCTTGAAAGATATTCTACTCCCAATTTATTCACATATTCTTTAAAAATTTTTGAGGTAAAATAGTAACAAACTACGCCCATCAAAACAATAATGCCTATGGATAGAAAATAATAAAGCATATTTATTTTCCCGATAGTAAGCGGTAAATAAGGTCTCACTAATAATAAAGAAAGAATCATTAAGATTAATGGAATTAATGCCGGTAGCATTATTTTTTTAAACAATGTTTGAATTTTAATATTTAAAAAATTTAAAATGATAATAGTGTATACGATTGTTTCTAAAAAAAAAGCTAAAAATTTGAAATAAGCAAATGATTGTAGCCCTAAAAACCGATAAGTAATTAAAATACCACTCCAAAATACAACAGGTTGCAACGCACTGGTAAAATACAATGCCTTAACGCGCTCATTGGCCATAATTAATATCCCTGAAGGATAAGTGATAAAACTGAAGATATAACATAATACTAAAAACTGTGCAACAGAAACTGAAGAAGTATATACTTCTCCAACCCAAGTGAAAATGAAGTTTTGTGTAGTTAGAAAAACCGCTATTACAGGAAAAACAGTTACAGGAAGAAAAATGACCATTACCTTTATAAAAAATTGCTGCAATCCTAACGTGTCTCCTAAACCTACAAAATGATTAAAACGTGCAACAAAGGGGGTGAAAATAACTCCAAACAATGACCTAAAATAGGTAATAATGGTTAAACCTATCGCATAAATGGCAACCTGTTTGGCTCCAAATATTTTGGCTATTGCAAAGGTATCCAATTCATAATACAGTATCCAACATAGGGTCAAGAAAATCGTAGTAAATGCCAGTTTTCTCGTTTTTTTGAAAAGTTTTTTTGAGAACTTAAACGATTTAAATAATAATACAATATCATAATCAAGAGATACATGAATCATTAAAAAACCTGTCAATACGGCTATCAACATACATAACTGTGAGAAGAAAAAATATTCAACAATAAGATATTTGCCATTGCCGAAAAATAAAAATACAGACAATAACTTAATGATGTTGGAAACAATGAGCACTCGTTGAAACTTATAATCTTGCAATCTTACTCCATATATGATTTGAATAATACGCTGAAATACCAATATGGGAACAGAAAATGCCAACAGTATCAATAGTTTTCTTGCTATCATTAACTCATCGACATTATTAATACCCCTAACCAGTAGAGAGGGATTATAAGAAATGATAAAAACACCTAAAGCATAAACCGATGCAAATACAAGAAAAACCATTCCTGAAAATCCAATAACCTCAATTTCGTTTTTTATATTTTTCTGCGCATAACTTTCCGCAGCGTACTTCATGCCTGCACTCAAAAATCCGAAATCAGCGTATGAAATAAAGAGATAGGCTGCTATAACAATGGAGTAAATACCATATAAATCAGGGTTAGCTGATATATATGGGGTAACAACAAAAACCGCTGCAAAATTAAATACTATGGAAATTGCCTGCCAGCAATAAATTTTAACGTATTTTCTCAATTTACTTTTTCTGTATTAATGAGTGTATAAAATCAACATTGCGTTGCGTATTATTTCCATCCAATGGTCCTATATATTGTTCCATCACTTCTTTTTTCAAAAATTCACTAAACATCAAATCGTTATCATAAAAAGCCTTCAATTTAACTTTCATCTCTTCAATATTAAAAGCCGTTACTAACTCACTTTTACCATCAAAAGGTTGATGAACTTGTTGAGTATCTTTTTTATAATATATAACTGGAATTCCTAGACATGATGCTTCAAACACAGTTTGTGAATAGAACGTTATATACAAGTCTGCTTCACGAATAGTCTCAAAGAAGGACTGATCTTGAACTACCTTAATATTTAAATCAGCAAAATATTCTTTAGTAAAGGATTCATAAAGATGAGCATAACCGTTCCCCCTAACTTTTAATATAATGTTAGCTTGATACCCTTCATTTCGTAAAATGCGTATACTATATAACACATCGTATAAAAAATCAAATTCATACGCTAGGTACGAATTTAAATCTATCGAATCATAACCTGCAGCACCAATGATAATCAAGGGATTATCGCGATTAATAGATTTAGGAGGTAATTGGGCGTATTTATCCATTCTAGGATCTCCTAATGGAAGTGCGTACGCTGAATTATTAAAATAACATTTCTTAATAGATAAACTGTAACAATTCACATAGTCGGCATCTTTTGCATCCTGTATATAAGAAAAATTTAATAGCCCATTAATGATTAAAAAAACAGGAATATGATGATTTGAGCAATAATTCATCAACAGCCTATTCGCTGTCCAATAATTTGTTATAGGCACCATCAAATCCAATTGCTGTGAGCGGAAATGAGCATCGATGCTAGCTGCTTTTTGTATAGCATCTTGTAATTGCTGCTTCACAACAACGTCTATCAGTTCGTAAACATAATCTCCGATTGGATAAGACTCAACATTCCAAGTTTGACATCGGTTATTTTTATACTGGTCGAATAACTGTTGAAGCAAATTTTTATTTACTTTTTTCTGCAAGTAGTGAATACGTCTTTCTTTCAGAATATTTTTAATACCCGTATAATTTTGTAGTACCAGTTGAACACTGGGAATTAATGACAATACTTCTATAACGGTATCTGTTGGATAATATTTTTGCATATACACGCACTTCTTTTTCTTATCAAAGAGTGAATCCATTACACGATGTAAAGCATCAAATATATTTGCCAAACTATTTTTTAATCTAAGACTCAAAGGTTGATGTTGAATTTTCTCCTTTAGCCATTTAGCAATAGGAAAAAGATAAACTACTTGGTCAGCATTGGCAACATGCTGAACTACTTGACATGATAATTCCGCTTTTTTAAAACAATCTATAATTAAACTGTCATTAACCGCTATAATTATTTTTTCATATTTTAAATTCTTAATTTCAAGTATATTAAAGAAAAAATGACAAAAATAGGTTACATCATTAACCAAATGTAATAATAACGAATCTCCAATATTATAATCCTTGTATCTTAATATATCTTGTCCATTTTTATCCTTAAACCAAGTATGTAAAAAATCATGTAATTTAAAGTTGAGAGGTTCAAGGACATCGTTACTTACCAAATGGTCAAGAAAAGCTACACAATATCCCTGCTGTTGGAGTTGATGCTTCAATGCAAAATCAACACAAAGAACTAAATCTGTCTCTTTATTGCAACCATCAACGCATAAGTCCCATAAATTTCTGTCTTCCACAATATATATGGAATTAAACGTTGTTTTTTCTATACGTAAGGAATTTAAGGGAATCATCTGTAAAATAAATAGTTCATGGTAACAAAACATTGATTTAAATCGTGCAACGAACTAACTTTCACAAGAATCATTCAATTTTTTTATAACCTTCGCAGGATTACCAACAGCAACAACACCGCTTGGAATATCTTTAGTAACGATAGAACCTGCCCCTATTACTGTATTTTCTCCTATCGTAACCCCAGGTAACAATGTGACATTTGCTCCAATCCAACAGCCTCTTTTTAAAACAACCATCTTATCCGGATAATAACCTTGATTAATAATAGGAATATCATGTTTATCAAATTTATGATTATTGACATAGATATGCACGCCAGCCCCCAACATCACATCATCTTCAATAAGAATAGAAGTCTCTAAAGTTTTAGATTCTCCGAATAACATCGTGTTAGGTCTAATTACAACACGCTCCCCAAGCATGATTTTAGAACACCCAACAACATAAGAACCTGGTCTAATCTCAGCAGTATCAGCAAAAAACTTGAATTTTTTTTTACAAAGATTCAACATTTGACTTTTATAGTACAACTTCCAATGCGTAAATAGAATATCA
>CANJWF010000149.1 GCA_947478315.1 Sphingobacteriaceae bacterium
TACCCAAGAAAAGACGTTTTCGTAAAAGAGAAACTATTGGAATTTGAAAGCGTATTATTGAAAAACACAATTGGATTAATTGCACCATACAGCCCGACAACAACATCTAAGTTTCCATCTCCATTCATATCCAAAATTTTCAAATCTTGATTTACTGCAACAGCATTGCCCCCGTTATCCGCAGTTTGAACATTTGTAAATGTAAAAATCAGAACATTCCCGCTGGACACGAATCCAGAAGTTTGGTTTACATAAAATTCAACATCATTCCCAAAAGAAGGTCCTGAAACAACAATATCCAATTTATTATCTGCATTGATATCGCCCAGTAGCAATTGAGATTGCTCAAAATTAACTCTCGGTACGTTTGTTGAGGGTAAAACTGTCAGTGCTAAAAATGTTCCATTACCCGATCCAGGCAATGATTTAAATGCCGCCTTTTGATTATTTCCCTGCTCTTCCATAATCAACACATCTGAATTTCCGTCTAAATCCAAATCACCCACTGCAATTTTCCTAATGGTAATTGTAGTGGCGGAGGAATAAATATTTACAGGAGCATTAAATGTAATTGTAGAATTTCCTGAAATAGAATTATTCAAAAAAAGATAAATTGATTTATCTCCAGCCACAATCAAATCAATATCACCATCATGATCAAAATCACTAGAAGCCAAATCATTAATGCAAACAGAAGGTGCTATCACGGAAACTGCAACACTTCCGACAAAGGATGTTCCGCCAACCAATGTAGACGTATTCACACAAACTGCCAAAGTAGAACTTGATGTTGAATAAATTAAATCAGGTTTAGCATCCGAGTTAAAATCAGCAATCAGATAAGTTGGAGTTGTTGTTACCCCAACCGGAAGAAGTCCTGATACTGGAATTTGTTGTAAAGGAGCCGATGCAACGACATCCATAGATGATAATTTCAAAGGTCTTGAAGCAGCTGAAGTAATAGGCAAAAGCCCTATATCGAGTTTCCCATCTTGATCAAAATCGGCAACAAACACATTACCAGATTTCTGATTAATGAGCATCGTAAGAGGCGTAATGCCATAACCCGATAATATTCCCGAAGAAACAGATGAAGAACTCTTAAAATTATATAAAAACGGAGGGTTAATCGTTGTGGAGCCAACTGTAGAGCTAACGTTTAACGTCATCTCTTCTCCAGGAAAAGAAGGAGACACCGTAAGAGTAACAATATTCCCACTTAAAGATGATGTGTATGACTTTAGTCCAGAGTAAGAACCGTAAACTGTTATAGCGGAAATACCTACAGAACCCGTAACTGCCCCAGAAAATGGAAGAGTTATACGTTGAGTTGGCGAAATGCTAACAACACCATTTTGTCTAGGGTACGAATTAGCGATATTCAAAGAAACCTGAGCGTAAACGTGCTGATAATGACATAACGACACAAGACAAAATAAGAATGTAAAAGTATTGTAAATATTTTTTTTCAATAAAGCCATAACGAAATAATTAACTAATAAAAAACGTAAAAGAATCAGAACGCTCTCCTCAGCCTGTGCAAAATTGACGACCCCCTGTAAGTTTCGAACAACGAAACCGACACTTACTTTTAACTCGACGTAAAACAATCGACCTACAAAGATACACAAACTACAATGTAGTTTTACCCACTAAATAAAGAAAAACGACTGGGTAGATTCAGCCCCATGCAATGAATTCTTATCATAGGCATTAAAAACAAATGATATCTGCATTTCTACAGCAAATTGGCTCCACATAATATCTAAACCTTGCAGTTTAAATCGATTTTAATGAAGTTTTTTTTACCTTCGCACCATCAATTTTGAGTCATGAAAAAAATTAAAAATGCACTTATTTCCGTCTACAATAAGGATGGATTAACAGAATTAATTAAAATACTAAACGAACAAGGTGTCTCTATATATTCAACAGGAGGAACTGAAGATTTTATTAAGAGCATGTCCATTCCTGTACTTAAAGTTGAAAACTTAACTGGCTATCCTTCGATATTAAGCGGTAGAGTAAAAACATTACATCCAAAAGTTTTCGGAGGAATTTTATCTCGACGACATGTGATTGAAGACAAAAAGGAACTTCAGCAATACGACATTCCAGAATTTGACCTTGTTATTGTTGACTTATACCCATTTGAAGCAACGGTGCAGAGTGGAGCTAGTGCGGATGACATAATCGAAAAAATAGATATTGGAGGTATTTCTCTAATACGAGCTGCCGCTAAGAATTTTAAGGATGTAGCTATCATTTCCTCAAAAGATGACTACGACTATTTCCTTGATATCATCAAAGAAACCAATGGATGTACTACCGAACACCAAAGAAAAAATTTAGCTCTAAAAGCATTCAATATTTCGTCGCACTACGACACAAGCATATTTAATTATTTTAACGCAAACACTGAACATTCAACTCAGCTAGCATTTAAACAAAGTATTCTAAAAGCATCTGTGTTACGATATGGAGAAAATCCTCATCAAAAAGGGACTTTTTTTGGAAATTTCGATGAAATGTTCGAAAAACATAACGGAAAAGAACTTTCTTACAACAACTTAGTTGACATTGATTCAGCAATAGCTTTAATTGAAGAATTTACGACTCCCACTTTTGCTATTATCAAGCATACAAATGCTTGTGGAGTTGCATCAAGAGCAACTTTATCTGAAGCATGGGATGAAGCATTAGCATGCGATCCTGTATCTGCATTTGGAGGCGTTATTGTATGTAATAAAAAATTAGACATTGAAACAGCGTCAAAAATCAATCAATTATTTTTTGAAGTTCTTATTGCTCCTGGATATGAACTAAATGCTTTAACTGTTCTTTGTCAGAAAAAAAATAGAATAATTTTAACGCAAAAACCTATTCAATTATCTAACAAACAATTTAAAACTCTATTAAATGGTGTTGTAGAACAAGAAAAAGACTCTACTATTGAAAACGAAGAGCAAATGCAACCTGTAACAATAATTAAACCAACCTCAAAAGAATTTAACGACCTATTTTTTGCAAATAAGATAGTAAAGCACACTAAATCGAACACAATCGTATTGGTAAAAAACACTCAATTGGTGGCGAGTGGAGTGGGCCAAACATCTCGAATAGACGCTCTACAACAAGCAATTACTAAAGCTAAAACATTTGGATTTGATTTAAATGGAGCAGTAATGGCATCGGATGCTTTTTTTCCATTTCCTGACTGCGTAAACATTGCCGCTCAAGTAGGTATAACTGCCATATTACAACCAGGTGGCTCTATAAAAGATCAAGACTCCATAAACGAAGCCAATAAACATCAGATTGCCATGGTGTTTACTGGAATAAGGCATTTCAAACACTAAAAAACAAAGATTTAAACTATTTATATGGTTACCTGTAAATTAAATTTCATTTTCACTTGAATTTAGTAAAGATATTTTTAGATATTGGCAGCTGTTAATTACATTTTTTACCTAAAATAAATAACTAATACAGAAATGGGGATTTTTAACTGGTTTACACAAGAGATTGCTATAGACTTAGGTACTGCTAATACACTCATTATCCATAATGAAAAAGTCGTAGTTGATGAACCCTCTATAGTAGCATTCGACAGGATGACCAACAAGTTAATTGCAATAGGTCGGCAAGCAATGCAAATGGAAGGTAAAACACACGAAAATATCTTAACAGTACGTCCACTAAAAGATGGTGTTATTGCAGACTTTAACGCAGCAGAACACATGATTAGAGGTATGATTAAAATGATTAATGGAGGAAAAGGTTGGTTTCTACCTTCTTTAAGGATGGTAATTTGTATACCGTCGGGTATAACGGAGGTAGAAAAAAGAGCCGTTAGAGATTCTGCTGAAATAGCAGGAGCCAAGGAAGTGTACTTAATACATGAACCTATGGCTGCGGCCGTTGGCATTGGAATAGACGTTGAAGAACCTATTGGCAACATGGTAATTGATATCGGTGGCGGTACCACAGAAATTGCAGTTATTGCCCTATCAGGTATTGTATGCGACCAGTCGATACGAGTTGCAGGAGACAATTTCGATTCAGACATCGTTAATTACATCCGCCGACAACACAATATCATGATAGGCGAACGTACCGCTGAAAAAATAAAAATTGAA
>CANJWF010000150.1 GCA_947478315.1 Sphingobacteriaceae bacterium
ACCTAATGTACCAATTCTTAGACGAAGAAAGCAATTTAACGCCCTACACAACAGGCACCTATTTAGGGAAAAAGAAAGTTTTTAATTTGGGTGCAGGCGTACAATATCAACCACAAGCCATGTGGAGATTAAATAATACCAATGCAAAAGCTACCATCTACAACGATATGCTCAACATGGCAATTGACGCTTTCTATGACCATCCCATCGGAAACAAAGGAGCAGCTATCAATGTATACGCTACATTCACACGACTAGGATTTGGACCAGGTTATTTACGTAATATCGGAGCTATGAATCCAGGCAGTGGGCTTATTAGCGGTACCGATAATTTAAATGGGACAGGAAACGCTGTGCCCACTATAGGAACGGGTAATGTGATACAAGCCCAAATTGGTTATTTATTACCTAAAAACAATGTATTAGGCCTTAATAATGGTCAACTCATGCCATACATCCTATTTTCTCATAGTGATTTCGATCGTTTAAACGAAGCCGCTAACACCTACAACATAGGATTAAACTGGTTTATGGAGGGACACCGTAGTAAAATTAGTCTCGATTATCAAAATAGACCTGTCTATCGCATATCCGACCAAAAAATAGACAGCAGACAAGGCATGCTCACTTTACAATTTCAAATAGCGATATAAGTACCAGAGCGGCGTACATTAAAAAAAAGAGGTAAGTATGCTAAATGTATTTAGCATACTTACCTCTTTCTAATACCCAAAAGCACTTCCAACTAAATGGAAGTACCGTAAAGCGTTTTTTGTTATTGTTTACAATGAAAGCAAAACTGCGTTATTTTTAGCAATTTGGCTATTTTTAGGTTCTTTAGAGCGACTTCCTATTTCCAAATTTGAAGCCATTTTCAAGTGTTGATTTTCTAAACGAGAAACCGTTTTGTTTCTTCTGTCTTTTCTTTTTAATCTTGTTACTGCCATGATTTATAGTTATTTGGAGGTCGGAGGCGGATTCGAACCGCCGTACAAGGTTTTGCAGACCTCTGCCTAGCCACTCGGCCATCCGACCATGATAAATTAGAGGTGCAAATATAAAAACATATCTTAGATATAATACAAATAATTTTAGCCTTTAGGACGACGAAGTTCTGAGCAAATAATCGAAGTTGCGATAGCCACATTTAAGGATTCAGCCTTACCAAATTTAGGAATCGTTATAGCCTGCGTAATATAAGGTTGCAAATTTAGAGAAATTCCGTTCCCCTCATTACCAACCAGAATAATTCCTTGTTCCATAAACTGCGTTTCGTAAACAGCCTGTCCGTGCAGCAATGCACCATAAACAGGTAAAGAAGCAACTTGAGATAGCATTACCGACAAATCAGTGTAAGTAACAGGAATTCTTGCCAACGAACCCATACTTGCCTGTACCACTTTAGGATTATAAACATCCACACAGTTTTCAGAACAAATAATTTGATGAATATTAAACCAATCTGCCGTACGAATAATGGTACCCATATTACCGGGGTCTTGCACACCATCTACAACCAAAGAATACTTCCCCTGCAAATAAGCAACATCAATGGTATGAATACCCATTTCAATAATTGCAACAACTGATGTAGAACTATTCAATGCACTAATACGTTGCAAATCTTGCTGACTTATTAAATCTGTGGAGATATTGTTTTGCATTAAAAGTGTCAAAAACTTTTTATCAATATCATCCGTGTAGTAAACAATTTTTATCTTGTAAGGTGAGTTTAAAAATTCAACGACCGATTTTATCCCTTCAACTAAGAAAAGTTGCGTTTCTTTGCGAAACTTTTTGTGATGCAAAGATTTTATAAAACTAATTTGAGATTTTGAGAGCATACGGCAAATATAATCTGCCCAAGTTAACAAAGCTCTTCCCGATTGAAGAAACTGGCATCATCAGCACTTCAGAAAGTCCATATGAACCCAAAAAAGACATTTCACTATTATTATAGATTTCTACTACTAGGTCTCATTACGCTGATCAATTCATCTTGTGTAACCCGCTACCTAACCCAGCAACAAGCCATTGTTCGTAAAATCGACTATGTAGGCTTTAAACCTGGCTGGAGTACGCGAGCCGAAAATTTTGTTGTCAGCAGTCAAAAGCCCAATTCTTTCATTGATTTACAACTTTACTGGCTTTTAAATAAAAAGGGACGAAAAAACATTGGTCAACCTCCTGCCATTTTAGATTCGAATTTAATAGAGGTCTCTCGAATAGAAATTAAACGTTTTTTACAATCCAAAGGTTACCTCGATGCTGAAGTAGCGTCAAACATTCAAATAAAAAAACAGAAAGCGAAAATAACCTTTACCGCTAAACAAAATGTCCCCTACCACATCGCAACAATATCTTATCAAGTAGCCGACAGCACACTATTACGTTTATCCCAGCAGCACAAAAGTTTAGTAAAAATTGGCGAACTATACGATGCCGAAACACTCGCACTCGAACGCGACAGAATTTACGAATCAATTCATACTGACGGCTATTTTTATTTCAACAGACAGTATATCACGTTTGAAATAGATAGTCACAAAGTTAGCCACCATGTAGACATCAAAATAACCATTAATAATCAACTTAACGGCATCCCTCACAAACGATATCAATTCGGAAACACCTACTTAGCAATTAAACAAGAACTATCGCCATCGAAAAAAAAATCAGACACCATCGTATTCAAAAATCAATATTATTTCATAGACGAAACAAACACGTTTAAATCCAAAAACTTCTTCTATTACCTATACCACCAAAAAGGCGATTGGTACTACACCCCACGCGAACGTATTACATTAAACCGAATATCTGAACTCAATCAATTCAAACGCATAGATTTAAAATTTGACGTATCACCAAAAGATAGTACACAACTCGACATGTATCTGCAAATGATACCAAGAAAACGCATGAGTAATAAAATAAGTGGCGATTTCAACTTCAACACAAACGTTCGAGGATTTAATATAGGAAACACGTTCTCCAATATTAACACATTCGGCGGAGGAGAACTATTGTCCATTAGCTTAAAAGCCGGATTACTCTCCAACAATGATTTATCGGGCAGCGGAGCCAATGCCCAATTAGTAAATCAAAATTATCAAGTAGGAGTCGACCTAACCATTCCTCGTCTCTTGAGCATTATTCGCTTTTCAAATTTATTAGGACAATACGGCGTTCCTAAAACAACCCTTTCATCTGGATTTCAATTCTACGAACAACAAGATGCGATTAAACGAAACGTGTTTGTAAATGCGCTAAGTTATACCTGGAAAGAAACAGAACAAAAATACCATAAGCTAACCCCAATCAACATCGAATTTGTGGAAGGTAAACTCGCCCATTCGCTAGATAGTATTCTAACCGCAAGAGGCAATTTTGCTTACCTATATACCGTAAACCGTACTATTTTCACTTTAGGTAGTCAATATTTATACACCTACAATGCCATTAAATTAAACACATTTGAGAATTTTGCATTCTTTCAGGGCAATATTGATGTTGCAGGACATAGTTTGCAACTCTACGATTTATTATTCAAACTGAAACGAACGTCCGATGGATTAAAAACCGTATTCGACACACCCTTTTCTCAATATATTAAAGTTGAATTCGATTGGAGAAAATATTTACACTTCGGTAACGAACGTCAACTCATTTTTAGGCTCAGCAGTGGCGTAGGTGTACCTTTAGGAAACAGCAATGCGCTAACCTTTGAAAAATATTTTTTCGCTGGAGGATTTAACAGCAATCGAGCTTGGCTCGCTCGCTCGCTCGGACCAGGTAATTTTAATAGATCCTCTATACAAGACGTGCAAGTTAATGACGTAACCAAAAACTTGGGACAATTTGGAGAAGTAAAATTAGAGGGAAATATAGAGTATCGTTTTAAAATTATCGCATTAGGTTACGCCAAATTAAAAGGTGCAACCTTTGTCGATTTTGGCAATATTTTCAGACTGAAACAAGAAGTAGAAACCCCCAATGGACAATTAGATCTCAATCATATAGGACAACAAATTGCCGTCGGTGCGGGAATAGGGTTGCGTTTAGATTTAAACTTTTTTGTATTTCGAGTCGATTTAGGGCTAAAAATTAAAG
>CANJWF010000151.1 GCA_947478315.1 Sphingobacteriaceae bacterium
TAATTATAAAAAAAGGGGAAGTAAATTTACTTCCCCTTTTTTTATAATTAGGCATAGAATCATTTTTTTAGTGGGTCTGCAGTGACTGGATTAACAGATGTTGGATTCGCTGATGGAACTGAAGATTGTTCTATCTTACGCTTCACTTTAGATTCTACCTGAGTAGGTTTACCAGCATCGGTAATTGAAAAATTGATAGCCAACGAAAATAAAACGATAGCTGCAATTAATACCCATGTGCCTTTCTCCAATATATCAGTTGTTTTTTGAACTCCAAAAAGCTGGCTAGACGACGAAATATTTTGAGATAAACCTCCTCCTTTAGGATTTTGTATCAAAACAAAAAGAACCAATAAAATACTGGCTATAATAGTTAGAGTAATTAACGCGGTGGTCATGATGTCGATTTATTAAGTTTAGATAATTTTTTCTGCAATTTTTCAATAATAGCCACAAAGTAAACGCTTTTTTCAGGAAACTTCAAACATAATTTTTTATACGCCTCTATAGCCTTAGGATACAGCATTTGTTCTACATAAATCTGCGCCAACGTTTCGGATACAAATTCAACTTGATCTTCGGTACTTTTTTGAGCCTTGTTTTCAATATTTGTTTCTACCGTCTTTGTGGTGTTTTGAATTTTGGGATGATTTTGTATAAATCGATCAATAATATCATCCTGAGGATTTGATTCTACTCGAATGCTCGAATAATCAATTTGCTCAACAGAATTGAAGTTATTTTGTTTGTTATTAGCCACATAAGGACGAATATTTGCGTGCTCTCTACGAGTTTTATTTAACCACCATAAGAAAGTATAGGGCATAGTATCATCATCATATTTAGACATTTGATGCACTTCATCTGCTGAGGACATAGATTTTTCTTTCAAAAAAGGCATATCAATTATCTCGTCCCTCCTATCGTCCCGCACATCATCGTCTATTTCTAAAGAAGTTACATCTTCATAATTTTCATCATGACCATCATTGAACGATAAAAATGTCAACTCTTCTTCGTCTTCCAAAACGATTGACTCCGTATTAGCCTCATCGGTAGTTAACACAGAATCGTTATCGGATAAAAAAATGTTCGATTCATCTACAGGCAAATCCAAAACTGAATGCTCAATAGAATGAGAATCGACAGCAGGTACTTCCAAATTCTCAATATCTAATTCCCCATCTTCGCGTTGAAGTTCCAACGGAGTTGGCTCAAAAGATGCATGGTGAGCATGATGGCTATCTGAGGGTTGAAGATTCGCTATTGAAAAAGATTGTTCTAATATTTCTGGTTGGTGAACAAAATTATACAACGTACTTCTATTAGGCATATAAAACGCCGCCAAATGTAAATAGTCTTCGGAAACATTCGCCAACATCAAATGTATGGCTTGGCAATACGGAAAATCTCTTTTGAGTTTATCTAAGAACGCAAACTCGCCATCTTTAGAAACATAAAGACCGATGATATTTTGATTAAATCTTTCCTTACCCAATACTGTCTGTTTATCTAGCGTTTCCAATTTCTATGTAAATTATAAAATACGATGAGCAAAAAATAAAATTTAAGCTACCAATTTGTAAATGCTCTATTAAAAATATCTTCGGTAAGTAGATCGCCGATATTAGTAATTAAGGTTAATTCTTGCTGTTCTAAAGTTTGGTTTTCTGTTGAAAAATCTGCGTATCGGGTAAAAGATTGTTCAAAACTGAGTTTCGAATCTAAATTATTGGTATAATGTACCCAAACAGAAATTGTTAACCGATTTAAAGCTGCTTTTTCATTACTTTGAATAGCTATAGGTTGAATTGAATAACCCGTTATTTTACCCTCTATAACTGCATCTGACGGATTATTTTTTATCATCAAAGGCGTTTGAGTTCGTATTCGATTTTTTAATGCTTCCGTAAAATTTTGGCTTAACGAGGGCACAACAATAGGTGCTTGATTTTCAAAAAACAATACCGAAATTGTTTTCATTTCAGTAGGGATAGATGCTCCACTAAATGTGTATACGCCACAAGAGGTACACACCAGCAGAAGAAATGATACAAATGCAATTGATACATGCCTCCTAACATAACTATATTGTATCTCACAGTAATTCATGTACAACATTACAAGTTCAGTTCTTTTATTTTACGATACAAAGTTCTTTCGGATATGCCTAACTCTTGAGCCGCTAACTTTCGCTTACCTCCATATTTTTTCAATGCTTTTTTTATAAACTCTGTCTCTCTATCGAATAAAGACAAAGATTCTTCTTCGGATGAAAACTCGCCATCAAGCTTTTGTACAGAAGGTAAATTAAGCACATTATTATTTACAGTATCCATCGCTCGCTCGCTCTCATGAGGTTCATGCGAAACATAGTTTGATATGGTTTCCAATGACTGAATATTATTGGATTGAATTGTAACAGGGTGATGCAAAGAGTTTATATCATAATTAGATTGAATTTCAGAACGCAACTTATTAATAACCGTTGCGTTATCCGCAATATAACTTGTCTGATTTGCTCCTGTATTTAAAACTAGTTTTTTAAGTTCAACCATATCCTTCTTCATATCGAACAACACTTTGTATAGCAAATCGCGCTCTGTAAAATCACTATTTTGGTGATTATCCAAACGCATAGGAACTTGATTATCAACAGTTCGCTCTACTGGAATATAATTAAGTAATGCTTGAGACGTCACATTTCTATCCTTTTCGAGTACAGAAACCTGCTCTGCAATATTTTTCAGTTGTCGAATATTTCCTGGCCACTTATAATTCATCAACACTTGCTGGGCATCAACATCTAACTGAACTGAAGGACTTCTGTATTTTTCAGAAAAATCTGCAATGAACTTCCGAAACAGCAAATAAATGTCTTCTTTACGTTCTCTCAATGAAGGAATTTTAAGGGGAACTGTATTTAATCGATAATACAAATCTTCTCGAAATTTATTTTTGGAAACGGCCTCCAACAAATCTACATTAGTAGCCGCCACAATTCTAACATCCGTTTTCTGTACTTTAGACGACCCTACTTTAATATATTCACCTGTTTCCAAAACACGTAATAGACGTGCCTGCGTACCTAAAGGCAATTCGGCAACTTCATCCAAAAATATAGTTCCGCCATTAACTACTTCAAAATATCCTTTTCGAGCCTCATGAGCTCCTGTAAAAGACCCTTTCTCATGTCCAAAAAGTTCTGAATCAATCGTTCCTTCTGGTATAGCTCCACAATTGACCGCAATAAATGGACCATGTTTACGGGCACTCAACTGATGAATAATGTGTGAAAAAACTTCTTTACCACTGCCACTTTCGCCCGTAATCAACACAGAAATATCGGTTGGAGATACTTGACGGGCTATATCAACGGTTCGATTAATTAGAGGAGAGTTGCCTATAATTCCAAAACGATTTTTAATAGCCTGTAAATCCATATATCAACGTAAGATAATTGAGCCACAAAAGTGCATATTTTGCCTCAAATTGACAAATTGTCAGCAAAACTAATCTACTATAAAGATGTTTTGATTTTTTGTATTAAATAAGCTAACATTGCTACGCAATTGAGTATAAATTACACGATAAAATACTCTTGAACCTAAAATATTTACCAATAATTTTATTACAGATGAAGAGCAGTTTATGGATAATCACATGCTTGTGTGCATTTACAATGAGTGCACAAACAACAAAAAAAACAATTAATATCTTTGACAATGCAACCATTAACACCCAGTCTAAATTAAATATGGGCGACGAGTCCGTATCTGACGATAATAACGAAACCATTAATTTATCGAACGGAACAATCGTACTACGAAAAATAGTCTTACCTACCTATAAGAAAGATGTAAAAATAAAGGCAAAACTTAGCTTAAAGTCAGCGGGGGATCCTTGGAGTAGAATAGTTTCTTGCTTCATTATACCCAAAGGAAGTGCCATCGATTTTGTTGAAATACAAAATGGCGGACAGGAACTCCCTCCTTTCAACAATAACAAAGAAAAAATACCTGGTATTGTGCCCGATCAAGGATATTGGCCTTGTGTAGAATTACTACGCACCGCAACGCCTTTTGGTATTGGCTACTACA
>CANJWF010000152.1 GCA_947478315.1 Sphingobacteriaceae bacterium
TAAAACTGTACAACCCAGAAAACAGAAACAAACGAGTAGAAACATGGAGCGAGGAAAATCCTGAAGGCAGATGGAGAAAATTTGGTTATGCTGAAATCATTGAAAGAGATAAAACCAACTTGGACATATTTTGGATAAAGGACAAAAGCCTCACCGACTTAGACAACTTGCCCGACCCAGACGTTTTGGCAAATGAAATCATTGAAAACATTGAAGCAGGACTAAATAGTTTTAAAGAAATAATGGAGACAATAAACGGAGACGAATAGCCAAAATCTTGCATCCAAAACCTTCAAATATCCTGATTAACCAATATAAAAACAATGCAGCAACAATGAACATAACGACTAAAAAAGAATAACACCCAACCGATAAGAGTATCTACAAGAAAATCCCCAACATCTTGTAGTCCAACAACCTTCATCATAACTTTTGAAAACAATCCCAAACAACCGTCAAATAAAATTTATAAGAAAAAGAGATAGCGACATTCCTTATCTGCTTCTATTAAACCCACGAACAGACTTATAGCAAGATTTTTAGTTTATTGATGATGGCACTATTTTCGTACCTTTGGCTCGCAAATAATTAGCATTAAAATTCCACATTAAAAGTTATTTGCGCATGACTTTCGACTCATCTAAATTTTTGGCAGAAGGATTAACCTACGACGATGTCCTTCTCGTGCCAGCCTACTCCGATATACTACCGAGAGAGGTAAATACCCATACTTTTTTAACCAAGCAAATTCGATTGAACGTACCCATTGTGTCGGCAGCCATGGATACCGTTACCGATGCAAGGCTCGCCATTGCCATTGCACAAGTAGGCGGAATGGGCATTTTGCATAAAAATATGTCTATACTACGTCAGGCCGAAGAAGTGAAAAAGGTAAAGCGTTCAGAAAGTGGCATGATTCAAGACCCCGTTACCTTAGAAGAACAAGCTACCGTAGGCGATGCCTTTGCCTTGATGCGAGATTTTAAAATAGGGGGCATCCCTGTGGTAAACCAAGAAGGATTGCTGCAAGGAATTGTTACGAATAGAGATTTGAGATTTCAAAAAGATTTGAAAATGCCCATTACACAGGTCATGACCAGTCAACATTTAATTACAGCACCCATAGGCACCACTTTATTGCAAGCAGAAGAGATATTGCAAAATCAAAAAATAGAAAAACTACCCGTTGTAGATGCTAGCGGTAAATTAGTAGGATTGATTACCTATAAAGACATTCAGAAATTTAAAAACTATCCCGAAGCCTGTAAAGATGAGCATGGTAGGCTACGGGTAGGCGCTGCCGTTGGTGTTACCGCCGATACGATGGAGCGTGTGGCAGCTTTGGTGAAAGCAGGGGTAGATGTAATTGCTATTGATACAGCACATGGTCATTCAAAGGGTGTTATCGAACAGCTAAAGGCGGTAAAAAAAATGTATCCGAAATTATCAGTCATTGCGGGTAATATTGCCACTGCCGATGCTGCTAAAGCATTGGCTGAAGCTGGTGCCGATGGTGTAAAGGTCGGTATTGGGCCAGGTTCTATTTGCACAACACGCATCATTGCAGGAGTGGGCGTACCGCAGTTATATGCGGTGTATGCTTGCGCACAAGCACTACAGGGAACAGGTGTGCCTGTCATTGCCGACGGGGGCATTAAACATACTGGAGATATTGTTAAAGCCATTGCCGCAGGCGCAAGTTGTGTAATGGCAGGTTCGTTATTTGCAGGTGTAGAAGAATCTCCTGGCGAAACGATTATTTATGAAGGCAGAAAGTTTAAATCGTACAGAGGCATGGGCTCAGTGGAGGCGATGGAGCAAGGCTCAAAAGATCGTTATTTTCAAGATGTAGAAGACGATGTTAAGAAATTAGTGCCCGAAGGCATTGTTGGTCGAGTGCCTTATAAAGGAACCTTAGCAGAAGTGATGCACCAATATGTAGGAGGTTTGCGGGCGGGTATGGGTTACTGTGGTGCTAAAACAATTGAAGATTTACAACATGCCAAATTTGTGCGTATCACAGCAGCAGGAATGAGAGAATCGCATCCGCACGATATTGCCATTACGAAAGAGGCACCTAATTATTCTCGTTAATCTTATTGTTGAAACGGTTTAATTTAGATGCTTACATCTTAAATGTAGGAGTAATTTGTGTTGTTCAATCAGGTCTTCATGAACACGCTTCCAAAGGTGGTTTAAGGGGCATCTACAACCCCCTAAACCGTCATTGTAAACTTACGTCGCAATGTTTTTTACGGGCGATACATCGGGTTTCTTGATTACCTAGCGGTTGTTTGCAAGGAAACTAAGCTGATGTCGAAATCTAGTACCGAATTGCCAGGAATGCTACCTTGTTCGCTTCTGCCGTAGCCTAAACTAGATGGAATAATAAGACGTATGCTACCGCCTGATTTAATGAGAGGAACACCATATTGCCATCCTTTTATTAAATAAGCGAGATATTGAGTTAAAGGACTGTCGCTTGCTTTCGAATCAAAGACGGTTCCATCCAGCAATCGCCCCGTATAGGTAACGGTTATTTTAGAGTTAAGTACGGGAGTTTCTGTGCCATTGCCAGCATGTAAGATTTGATAATATACACCAGATACATCTTTTTGAGCACGAATGTTGTTGTTTTTGATGAAATTTTCAATTTTTTCAGCATCAATTTCGTCGATGGTTCTTTCGTCTTTTTTCGCGCAAGACGCCAATAGCACGCAGATTCCTAACGTTATCAATATGCTGGCTCCTATTTTGTTCATCTAAAATATTATAATTAGTTGCAGGTCAAATGAAAATTATGCTAAGCAAAGCCGTTTTATCTAGGTTAGCAGTGTCTGCGAAATTAGAAAATTTTGTTGCTATATTGTTGTTTAACCCTAAAATCTATTCAATAACCACAGGTAGAATAGCTTCAATTTTTTTTAAGTTTCGATGAAACCACGACAGCACCAAGCCAAATAACCATTCGATGTCGCCTTATATTTGTCGGCAAGCACTCAATTACTCATGTATTGACTTTCAAAGACAAATATTCAGCGCCCAGTTTTTCTTTGAACACTTTCTTTTTGCGGAAACAACGATTTTCATGTTGCCTTAAAACATGCGTAGCATGCATGAAGCCCATAAAAAATAAATGCAACTGAATAAATAAAACACCCACGAATAAAAAAAGTAGAGACCTGAGCGTTGGTAAACTAAAGCTATTGGATTCCTTTATAAAAATTTTAATTAAAAATTAAACAGTCTCCATATATATGAATAAAAATTACATTGAAGGAAAAACGTTTGATAAAATCGATTTTTCAGTAAACGCACTTCCTGTAGCAAATTATGAATGTTGCACGTTTCGCAATTGTAACTTTTCAGAGGCCGATTTATCCAATAGCATATTCTCAGCATGTGATTTTTCTCTGTGTAATTTGAGCATGGCAAAGCTCTTTCAGACAGGTTTTAGAGAAGTGAAATTTAAAGAATGTAAATTAGCAGGTTTGCATTTCGAAACGTGTAACCATTTTTTGTTTTCCGTTTCATTTGAAACCTGTTTACTCAGTTTTTCTTCTTTTTATAAACTCAATTTAAAAAAAACAATTTTCAAAAACTCTACCTTACATGAAGTCGATTTTGCAGAAGTGGATTTAACCGAATCAGCTTTTTTCAATTGCGATTTGATGAATACTATTTTTGACAACACCCTGTTAGAAAAAGTTGATTTTCGAACGTCTTTTAATTATTCTATTAATCCTACATTTAACCGAATTAAGAAAGCTAAATTTTCTCTCAATGGCATTTTAGGGCTTTTGCAGCAATATGATATTGAGATAGAATAAAGTGCGCGGCACCGAGCCACGCAAATCCAGTCCATTAATAAACACTAACGGCTTTATTACGATTTGAGCCTATCAACACCATACTTGCATACCTTTGGGCAGCAAACCATACTAAAAATATTATTTTAATGAATTACTTATCGGTTGAGAACATCACCAAATCATTGGGTTTACGGGTCTTATTTTCCAATTTAACTTTTGGCTTAAGCCAAGGACAAAAGGCA
>CANJWF010000153.1 GCA_947478315.1 Sphingobacteriaceae bacterium
CCACTTTAAAGAGCAGAAGAAAGTGCAAAAACGGGGCAGCGCCGACCAGCTGCGAGTGAAGTGAAATGCACAGCTTAAACTACGGACATTTCTGTCTTTACTCATGGGTCCACTTTAGTCAGCAGAAGTTTATGGGATATCCGCTGATACTTACTACCTAAATTAGCAAGAAACTCAATTTCGATTTCACCATAGACGTGACAATCTGTATCTTGAGATACTTCGATTATCTAGATTAAACCCGTTTTAACTTACCAAAACCCAATGTTTGTATATTATTTACTTACCTTTATTGTACTTATTGAAGTCGGCACTAAGTATTTTCACTTTAATAAATCAAAAATTATATTCAAATCAACATATTTTATACTTTCTTTATTTGCAATATTAAAAAGTTGGTGCGTTGGCGGCGATGTAATTCAATACAATAAGATCTATATTGATATTTTTAATGGTCTGAATTTATCTGAAGCAACAAATAACTATTCACTAGAGCCACTATATTATTTATCAAATTATTTATTTACTAAGATAACGAATAATTTCAACTATTTCATGTTGACAATAAATTTATTTAATACATTTTGTGTTTACAGATTTTTAATAAAATTCAAACTGGAAAAATATTTAACAACATTACCGATATATTTAATTTTTATTTATTTTACACAAAATTATTTTTATGTAAGACAGGGAATTGCACTATCGATAATTGCTTTAGGCTTCACATTTTTTAATTCTCGTAAATTTGTATCAATAACAATATTGGCTTGTGCACCTCTTATTCATAGCCCCGCAATTTTAGTTTATCTATGTTTTTTAAAATTTGAAAGAATAATAAAAACTAAAATCAGTTTTATAATTATGACAATAATACTGATTCCATGCTACTTATATAGCGAAACAATTATGATTACAATACTGAAAAATTTACATTTACCAACTAAAGATTATATCGGGTATATAAACTTGAAGATGTATCCACCACGGAGTTTTCTGATTGAAATTAGTATAGCAATGTTTTGTATATTTTCTTATTATTTATATTTTAATAATGCTATTAAAAGTAAAAGCTCATATCAACAACAAATAGATTTAATCTTAGTACGTGGATTATTGCTTTTCGGATTGGTTCCAATGGCATTTACCTTTAATGCAGATCTTGCCAGAAGGTCACAATTCTATTTTATTCTCAGTTTATTTATTATAGGAAAGATATTTACATTATTAAAAAATAATAACACTAAATATTTTTATATAATTCTTTCGGCTGCCTTTATAATATCTGGATTTATTGTTAGGTTTTCAAATGAAACATGGGTTGCTTTAATGGACCCCTATATTTTTATGTATTCGTGCGATTCCTTGTGTAATGAATTAGAAAGTGAACGCAGATTATTATTAGCTAATATTTTCAATATTTTAAATTAAAAATAATGATATCGAACACCAGTTCTACATTAACGATAGCTATTCCTTCTTTTAGTAGGCCTTTAGATTTAGATTTTACAATTAACTCTATTTTTGAATCAAATGTTCAGCCTACGGAAGTTCTTGTTATAGACGATAACTCACCTGATAAAGATCATATTGAAGATATTCTTATAAAATGGACCGAAAAATTTGATGAGAAAAAAACGATCTTTCGGTATTTAATATCAGATATTAATAATGGTTATGATATAAATCTACAAAAATTACTATTAAATAGTACAAGTGATTATGTTATGTTTCTTGGTAATGATGATATGCTGCTGCCAAATGGAGTTCATGATGCTTTAACTTCTATAGATTCAAATAAATTATTTGCATATTCTCGATCGTTTGTAAGATTTAGTGATAATACCGTTATCGGCGTTTCTAGATTTTCAAAATTTGATAGAATATACAATCAATTCAATTCTCCTCTTAGTTTTTACTTCAGGTTATCTTGTTTTTTTTCTGGATTAATATTTTTAAGAGAATGGGCTATAAATAAGTATATAAATAAGTATGATGGTACCTTGTATTATCAACTGTATCTTTTCGGTTGCGCCTATTTTGAGTCTGGCGTTGGTTATATATCTAATCCGATAGTTGGCGGAAGAACTGATGGAATTCCTCTATTTGGTAACTCTAATAAGGAATCAAGCTCGCATATTCCCGGTAGTTACACGGCCAAGTCCCGTTCTATTATGTGGAAAAATATTTTAAGTATTGCCACAGATATAGACATTAAGTACTCAGTAAAGTCTTATAAAGATATCCATCATGAAATAAAAACTCGAATGTCATTTCATATATTTGAAATGTATGCTTTTAAAACAATATCAGAATTATTTGAATTAAAAAAAGAATACAAAAAATTAGATATATTCAATCATCCAATCCCAATAATTTTATTTTTAACGGTATTCATTCTTAGAAAAAAGTCTTTAATTTTATTTAAAATAGTTAGGCATCTATATCAGCGTTAATATGAAAACCATTTATTATATAATTTATAAGATTATTAATAATCTACTCGTAGACATCCAGTTTACTAACACCTTACCTCTAATTTTCTCAAAAAATGATATAAATATTAATTCAAAAGAATTAATATTTGATATATCCCACTCAACAACTCATTTAGGTGATCGATTGTTCTTAATAAACTTATTAAGAGTGCTTTTAGAAAATAATTTTAAGTTGCAAATTATAGATAATTCAGATTTTAGTATTTTCAATTTATATCAAATGATTTACGGTGAATCAATACCACAACACATCTGTAATGGGGATTCTCTTGTCATCATACTAAAGTCATCCTTTTTATCTAAAAGACGGCTATACAAAACTATTTTAGTAATAGATTTTACGAACATAGATTGTATTGGGAAAATTTCAATTGTTATTGCGAATTCATTTTTATCTTTTTTCAAATTAAATGTTAATTATCGATCGCATACCTCCAAATTCTCATTTGTTAATAATTCTAACTCTATTTATGGAGATAATTTAATAATTTTTAATAACTATTTACATTCCGGAAAATTTAGAAAATATTTCTTAAATACGAATATATTAAATATGAAATGTGAACAGTTAAAATCTTCTGGATATAAAATTATTCACGTTGGGTCTTCGGAAGATAAATCACATGATCACAATTTATACCCATTTGTTGATTTAGATCTTCGCGGAAAAATTGCTATTGAGGAATTAATTAAACTCATCGGATCTAAATCTGTTGTTGGTGTTGTAACATACGATAATTTTATTATGCATGTTTCCTTGGCTTCTAATAAAATAACTTGGGTGTTGTTTCGAGGCAGATTTACACGTACTCAACAATATCACCACATCAACAATGTAAATAATACTTTTGATTCTTCTAATAGAAATTTAATATACTTGCGGTTGTTGAAAAACTTCCCGCCTGAGGTGAATTAACCGCGAAATTGGGAGAAAAAAGAGGTTGAGAAGGGCGACATTACCGGCAAGATGGATGTTCTAAGGACAACATCGGCGCCCGAAATGATATTGCACAACACAGTGGAATAATGCAACCCTGGTTTGTAATTCAACACGAGCTAATGCCTGAATTGCGAAATAAAATTGGAGCGCTAACGCCGAAACCGGAACAAATTAAAATGCTCTTGAGTGGGTTCGTAGAGAATAATTTGTCAGATCTACCTGGAGCGGATGCGTTTCCCCGGAGTATGACCGTGGGATGTTGCCCAATGCCATTATTGCTAATTGAGACTGTATCTGCGAGTTCTTCATGTGCCAGAAGCAGCCTGGCGAATCGACCTTCTCGCGTACATATGCCGAATTTGCCATTCCAGGACTTGCAGAACGGGTGCTTGCGGCACTGGTTCAAGTGATGCCCCCCGTGTCAGACTGGGCATGGGTGCATCGAGAGATTCGCAAGAAGAGCGTCACCCTCGACCTGCTGTGGCAGGAGTACAAAGCGGATCACTCGGATGGTTATCTCTATAGCTGGTTCTGCGATCATTACCGGCAGTGGGCCGGCAAGCTGTCGGTCAGCATGCGACAGACGCATACGCCCGGCGA
>CANJWF010000154.1 GCA_947478315.1 Sphingobacteriaceae bacterium
AGGTTTCATATCAACAATAGATTTAAAAGTACCGTGCTGCTTAGCATAATTCAAAATCGCATAAATCTGCCTATAGGTCAAATACGGCAATACACGCAAATCAGCAACAGAAGCGTTATTAACCTTTATTTTTTTTATTAATTGAGCATTTACCAATACTTGTGGCTCAATAACAACATACTTAGCAGAATCCAATCCCCAAATTTCCTTCAATTGCTCTTTTGCATAAAAGCCCCCTAACCGATTTCGATAACGTAAAATTCTATGTGCAAAAGCAGGACCAACCCCTCGAATAGTCAACAAAAGAAGCGAATCAGCCCCATTCAACTCCACCTTCGCTAAATCCTTTTTAAGTTTCATACTCTCCATTTTCTGGCGTATCACAGGAGGTATTACTACATAAGGCATCCACTGTTTGTAAAGCACAGGTGCAATACCATAAATTTTTGACACATCATCTTTATCATAAAATCTACCTCCTCTACTTTGATACTTTCGAATAGTCTTGATTTGTCTATCCGTTAAACCTAATTTTCCCCAACCCTCATCCGATAACGTATTTGGATTAAAAAAAAACAAAGAACAAGGTTTCAAAATACGCTTTGACAACAACTTATCATCAAAATTAGTATCCTCCAAACTCTTATTAAATTGGTTATTAACGTAAAAATCGACCGCCTTTTGCTCAAAATCAGTAACGTCAACAGATTCACGAGTGCGAGTATCTAACCAAAACGCATACAACCAAGGAAAAATCAATACCAACGTAATTAAACTACACAAAACTACAATACCATTAAATTCCTTTTTAGAAAACGAAACATATTGCCCCAATTGCCTTTGCATACCTGATACAATAAAAAAATCTTAAAATACAACCACCATTACCTAATTTGCTTCACAATCTGTTCGTAATTTTTAATACTCAAACGTGATGCAAAAAAATTAGCTGGCAATGCTAAACCCAATACTGTCAGAAAAACGCCAAAAAAATCACTCCAATACATTTTCACAGGATACGATTCGAGGAGAGTAACACCCGAACCCAAACCAACCAAACCATCTTGGTGTTGCAAATAACAAAATCCATATCCCAACAATAATCCAAACAAACTGCCTACCCCAACAATAAACAAACCTTCCAAGAAAAAAATACGTTGTATCAATCCCTTGCCAGCCCCCATACTCACCAGCACAGCAATATCTTGCTGCTTGTCAATTACCAGCATACTCAACGAGCCAATGATATTACAAATCGCAATCAACAACACAAAACATAAAATAAAATACACCGACCATTTTTCAGTATTCAATAGCCTGTAAATCAATTCATTTTGCTCAACCTTATTTTTAACAAGAAAATCCTTACCTAATTTTTTAACCAAATCTCGTTGAAGCAACTCAACCGACGATTCGTTCAATACCCTTAATTCCAAAGAAGAAACACCCATTGACTCTCCCAACAAGTTTCTAACAAATCCTATAGACGTTATCGCCACATTATCCAAATCCTGCAAAGGAATCCACACCCCAGACACCGCAGCATATTGAACCGAAAACTCATCCGCGATATTAAAACTATTACTCCTCCCCTTACGAGGAGCATAAACAGCAACCGAATTATACATATCCATCAACCCCACCCCCAAATACGACTGCACCGCAGCTCCAACCAACAAGTACGAATGCTCTCCTCGCTGCAATAAAAAATCGCCAGCTTGCAACATTTTCATCGGATACCGCTTAGGAAAAAAAGAAGGAGAAACCCCTTTCAAAACACATACAAACTGCTGATTACCATATCGCAACAAAACCTTATCCTGCAACACCTCAGCCACTGATACAATCCTCTTATCACCAACAAGTATACGCCCAACACGATTCGGATCAAAATACTTAGCAGAACGAGCCTCTATTCTAATATCTGGAGTAAAAACATTAAATAAACTCAATGCAAACGCACCAAAACCATTAAATACCGACAGAATAATTATCAAAGCCGCAGTACTTACCAACACACCTATAGCCGAAACCCCAGAAATCAAATTAATGGCACTAACCGATTTCTTAGAAAATAAATATCGCCATGCAATAAATCGTGCAACACCCATCGTCAAAAACTACTTCAAAAAAGGATTATGCGCTCTTTCAAAACCAATCGTAGTATCCTCTCCATGACCAGGATACACCACACAATCATCTGGCAAGCCCAGTAGTTTTGTCTCTATACTATATAACAAATCCTTATAATTACCTTGAGGCAAATCAGTTCGACCAATACCTCCACGAAACAAAACATCTCCCCCAATTAAAAAATTTTGTTCGGGTTGATACAAACAAACATGACCAGGAGAATGACCAGGAGTCAACATAATTTTCAAAACATATTTTCCCACCACAATCTCATCACCGTCCTCTAGAAAAACTTGAGGAACAGGAGACGAATCATAATCAAAACCCATAGTAGGTGCATAATCAACAACACTATCTAACATAGGTAACTCATCCAAATGTATTTCGGGCAACAAACCATATCGATTAAAAATAAAACGATTTCCCATCACATGGTCTACATGACAGTGTGTATTAATCAAACGAACAGGCTTAAGCGCATAACGTTCAATAAAACGCACCAAATCATCTCGCTCCTCAGCAGTTTCCATTCCAGGATCAACAATTAAACAAACGCCATACTCATCGTACAATAGAAACGTATTCTCCTGAAAACGATTACACTTAAATATTTTAACAGTCAACATAGTAGCGCAAAAATAAACTAAATCACCAAAACAAAATCATAAGCAATAAACACCCTATCTAGCAGGGTAACAAATTTATAATTTTCAACCCAACAGTCATATATCTCAATTAATAATCAAACAATTACCAACTAAAATCACAATATATTCTAATAAAATTTTATTTTCCTATTTTTGTGAAGCAAAACCCAAAACAATGACCGCAACTTTAGATTTCAAGATAACGAAAACCCAAGCGTCTCGTCTATCCCAAGTTGATTTCGACAACTTACCATTCGGAACCATCTTCTCCGACCATATGTTTACCGCCGACTACCAACAAGGGAAATGGCAAAATCCGCAAATCATCCCGTTTGGTGATTTAAGCCTAAGTCCTGCAACATCCGCACTACATTATGGTCAAGCCTTTTTCGAAGGCATGAAGGGCTTTAGACAAGTTAACGGAAAAGTAGCCGTATTTCGCCCATGGAAGAATCATGCTCGATTTAACAAA
Organism: Sphingobacteriaceae bacterium; assembly: GCA_947478315.1. GTDB lineage: Bacteria > Bacteroidota > Bacteroidia > Sphingobacteriales > Sphingobacteriaceae > CANJWF01. The sequence continues at coordinate 3,253 of CANJWF010000154.1, forward strand.
TCCGCCAATCGAATGTGTATGCCAACTATCCCCGAAGAATTATTTCTAGAAAGCCTAAAAGAACTCATCAACTTAGACAGAGATTGGGTGCCCCACAACGATAACCAATCCCTATACATACGTCCTGTAATGTTTGCAACAGAACCTCACTTGGGCGTACATCCATCAGAATCCTACAAATACATTCTGATGACCTGCCCCATAGGTGCCTATTTCAATAAAAACTTAAAAGTAAAAATAGAAACACGATATGCCCGTTCCTGCGAAGGCGGAGTTGGCTTTGCAAAAAATGCAGGCAACTATGCCGCATCGCTCTACCCCACAACCATTGCACAACAAGAAGGTTTCGACCAACTCATTTGGACAGATGCCAAGGAACATGCCTATATAGAAGAAACAGGTGCCTCTAACGTCATGTTTTTAATCAACAATGTATTAATAACACCCAATACCAAAGAAACCATATTAGATGGCGTCACCAGAGATTCCGTTTTACAACTAGCTCGCTCATGGGGTATCGAAGTACAAGAACGTCCAATACCCGTAAAAGAAATCATAGATAGTTTACAAACAGGAAAATTACAAGAAGCCTATGGCGTTGGAACAGCAGCCATCATTGCTCCAATTTCAGAAATAGGCTACAAAGAAAATTTATACCAATTAGCAGATCCAGCAACATGGACACTATCAAAAAAAATTACACAGACACTAAACGATATGAGAAAAGGATTAAGTCACGATATTTTCTCATGGAATTTTATCATATAAAACCGAC
>CANJWF010000155.1 GCA_947478315.1 Sphingobacteriaceae bacterium
ACCCAATTGATAGGATGATTATTTCCACAATTAAGGTCAACCATACATACTTAATCTGATTTGTTTGTGTTTGTTATTACAATAACACAAGCCTCTTTTCGCAAGTCATTTCTATTAACGAAATAGATGAGGTGCTTTTATAGGAGACCAAGCTTATACCCGTTAGGTCGTTTGCTCTTTGGCTGGATTACGATGATAAACTTTACCGTTCAAAAACTCATCAATGGCAACCAATGTGGGTTTAGGCATACGTTCGTAGCGTTTAGAGATTTCTATTTGTTCTCTGTTTTCAAAAATTTCTTCCAAAGTATCATTAGAGGAACTGAACTCTGATAATTTTTGCTGTAATTCTTCTTTGATATTAGCAGCAATTTGATTTGATCTTTTTGAGACAACCACAACAGATTCATAGATATTATCTGTTGTTCTATCTAAATCTCTCAAATCTCTTGTTATGGTTGAACTAGGGGCAGTTACTTTATTATTCATGATGATATTTTTTTTCTGTTTTATGGTAATTAGACAAAAGAGTTTGAATAGTATTAATGGCACTATCCGCATCATTATGGTACTGTAATGCTAATTTTATGAATTTACTATTAGGATACTTTTCGGCAAACGAGATATACATTTCTTTAACTTCCTCAAATCGCTCTTGTTGTTTGTTTTCTACGCTGTTTTGAGCATACAGAAACTGATTCTTAACAATTAAGAACTCCATTTCTTCTGCATACTTGGTATCTGGATAATCTCGCAAACAATTCCTAAACGCAACTACTGCCGATTTATAATCTCTGATATCGGAATATAGCAACGCAATGTGATAAGACTTATTTTCTAATTTATCTCTCAACAAATCCATTAATCGGGTTGCCTCCGATACTCTATTACTGCGAGGGTATAAGGTGATAAATAATTGAAAATAATCTAATGCCTTATAGGTATTTTGTTGATCTAAAGAATATCTCGGAGATTCCAAATACATGCAATAGGCTGTCATATATTGACATTCTTCTGCTCTGCGGCTTTGTGGATACGTTTCGGCAAAAGATTTAAATAATTCTCTAGCTGTATAATAATCTCTTACTCGATAATTTGAATATGCATAGTAGTACGCCAAATCTTCTGACTCTGACCTCCCCCTGTACTGGGCATGCAAATCCTCAAAAAGAATCAATGCACTACCATAATCCTTCTTATTATAGAGTCGCAAAGCTTCTTGATATTTTTTAGAAACATTATTACTGGTTCTAATTTTTTCAAATTTAGTCTTACAACCCAATATCAAAAACACATAAAAAAAAGCGAAAATCGCTATAGGCTTGTTGACACACATTTTGCAAAGTTAACCCAAATAATTGAAACGTCAACCACATTTTTGAGTGAGGAGGAGATGGTGAGATTATTTAGTCTATCTTCAAAAAATCGATTGCTCATTCCTCTACTTTCTTTTATTCGTTTGTGTTTGTTTTCTTACAATGCTCATGGAAATCGTTTTTTCCGCGTGAAGGCTTCGCATTCGCACATACGGATAATCATATTTAACACCTGTGCGTAAAGAAAGTAACAAAGAAAACTGAACTAAAATTTCAAGGTGTAAGAATTTGTAAAAAATGGATACAACGCAAAACTAAACTGTTGCTGACCTATTCCTCAAATAGTGATCGGCTAGCACTAATGCTGTCATCGCTTCAACAATAGGTACTGCTCTTGGTAACACGCAAGGGTCGTGCCTGCCTCTACCTTGTATTTGTGTCTCCTTCTCATATTTATCGACGGTTGACTGAGAGCTCATGATAGTTGCGACAGGTTTAAAACCCACTCTAAAATAAATATCTTCTCCGTTGGAGATGCCTCCTAAAACTCCCCCTGCATAATTGGTTGTGGTTCTAACACCTTGGTGGGTCACTTGAAAGGGGTCGTTATGTTCGGAACCTAACATTCGGGTTCCTGCAAATCCCGAGCCATATTCAAATGCGTGAACGGCATTAATACCTAACATTGCTTTACCTAAATCGGCATGTAGTTTATCAAAAACGGGCTCACCCAAACCTATTGGACAATGCCTAATGATTGTTGAAATAATTCCTCCTACAGTATCTCCACTTTTACGAATTTTATCGATATAATCTATCATTTTATCCGCTGTTGATGCGTGTGGACATCGTACTATATTAGACTCTGTATCCTCACGGAACTTACTCAAATCATCGATAGCAATAATAGAATTATCTAATAAATCTATTGTTCCTACTGAGGAAACAAACGCCACAATTTCTACGCCTGCTACTTTTTTAAGAAACAACTTAGCTAATGCGCCTGCGGCAACACGTGCAGCAGTTTCTCGGGCAGAGGAACGTCCTCCTCCCCTATGGTCGCGAATGCCATACTTGTGTTGATAGGTAAAATCGGCATGCGAGGGTCGAAATATATCTTTATTATGGTCGTAATCTTTTGATTTCTGATCTTCGTTAGGAATTAACATCGCAATGGGTGTTCCTGTAGTTTTTCCTTCAAAAACACCTGATAATATCTGCACAATATCACTTTCTTTTCTCTGTGTAGTGATTTTAGATTGTCCAGGTTTACGACGGTCTAATTCTTGTTGAATAAACTCAATGTCTACCTCTAATTGAGCGGGACAGCCGTCGATAATAACACCTATGGCTGCTCCGTGTGATTCTCCGAAAGTGGTAATTTTAAATACTTGACCTATGGTGTTTCCTGCCATTTGTATGGGAAATTAGATAGTTTATAAGAGACGGCTAAAAGATAAATGGTATCAAGATAAGGTTGATGTAAAACCAACCTTGCGTAAATCATTCCAAAAATTGGGATATGATTTTTCGACCACACAATAATTTTCGAAAGTTATCTGTGGTATTTTCATAATCAAAGGTGCAAACGCCATTGCCATACGATGATCATCGTACGTATTAATGAATAATTTTTCGGGAAAATGTAAATCTTCACAACGTAATGTACAACATCCTTCCGAGGCTTCCTCAATCAATTCAACCCCTATTTTTCGTAATTCAGTTTGCAACGCCTTTATACGATCTGTTTCTTTAATTTTCAAAGTTTTTAAACCTGAAAAATGCGCATTAAGCCCCATTGCTGCGCAACAAACTATTAAGGTTTGTGCTAAATCTGGACAATTTTTGAAATCAAGATTAATTGATAGAGGCAACGAGTTATTGGTCGATAACTTAGTGATATGGATACCATTATTTTGAAAAGAGGTATGAATACCAAATTTTTTCATCATTTCCGCAATAACAGAGTCTCCTTGTTTGCTGTTATGTTTTAGATAGGGTAAATCTAAAGACACCTTTTTTGCCAAAAGAGCAAATGCGTACCAATAGGAGGCAGCACTCCAATCGGGCTCTACGCAAATATTGGCGGGTTTAAAATCTTGATGAGGAATAATAATTTTATCGTTACTTCTCCACTGCCAAGCTATGCCTACTTCACTCAGCATATCAAGTGTCATCTCTACATAAGGCTGCGATGTTAAATCACCCAATATTTTGAGTTCTAATCCGAACGGTAAAATGGGAGCAACTAACAATAGAGCAGATATAAACTGACTACTGATATTACCATTAATGGTAATTGATTTATTTTTCTGAATAAATTTCCCCGAGAATCGCAATGGTGGATAACCCTCTACATCCACATACTGTATTTCTGCTCCTAATTCTCGCAAAGCGTCAACGAGCAAACCAATAGGTCGTTGTTTCATCCGATTTGACCCCGTTAACACACGTGGTTGAAAAGATTTGACAGCCAAATAGGCCGCCGAGAAACGCATTGCTGTGCCAGCATGACCTACATCAAGCAAGTCTTCATTAGACGCTAAAGTTCGTTGAAGAATTTTAGTATCTGCGGCGGCAGAGAAGTTTTGCACGAATACGTCTTTTTGAGCGAGTGCTTGCAATATTAAAGCCCTGTTACTTTCACTCTTTGAACCTGTGAGTAAAACAGTTTGTTCGATATTTTCACAACCGTTATTCTGTAATG
>CANJWF010000156.1 GCA_947478315.1 Sphingobacteriaceae bacterium
AACCAGCCGATGGGTGTCCCATCGCCGCCCTTACAGGTCGCACTACCGTAATCGGCTATCATTAAATTGAAGCCTATACCTGCTCGTAGGTAAGCATAAACAAATAAATCGAAACCAAAATCGAATTCTATAGACGCGCCTACTAAAAATCGTAACCCATTGCCTAAAGCGATGGGATTAATATCCGTATTATCCATTTTCACCAATTTACTCAAGGCATTCAACCGAGGGTTCAGTTTGGGATTGGGAGAACGAGTACCGCACATGAAATACGCTTGGAAATAAATAACCTGACGCATGAAACCTAAATTTAAACCTAAACAGGGTTCTGAAGGGGTTTCGGGACGGCCTATAAAAACATACCAATCCGTAGGGGCGCCAGGCTTATCTTTACGTCCCCAATTCACAAAAATTCCAGCTGAACATAGGTAATTATTACGTCCAGCACCAAAGATTAACTGTCCATAACCCGGTAACTCAAAATCCATGTAAACATCTAAATAAGCATCCAAAACACCTGCGTCAAAATCCAACAATGCGTCAAAATAAAACTGAAGTGGTGCTGGACTACGACCTTTTAGAGGATCACTGAGTCCTTCATAATGACCTTCCCAACCTTGTTTTCTAAACATGTTACCACTACCAAACATTCTAACGGTTTTAACACCCCATGAATCATTAAATATAAGCTCAACTGTCCCAAAAGCAGTAAAGAGTTCTGGACTCTCGAAAGCCACTTGTAACCCAAATTTAACGCCTAATCCAGCTGATAAATCGGGAACATATTGAGGCATGAATATACTTTCTTCATTTGTACGTGTTCCATAGGGAGCTTCAGTAATATTTTTAGAAATATCAGGATCATTGGTTCTCCATTTTGGTAACCACTCACCTTTATCGTTAGTAGATTTTCCATAACTCATATTCCATGATATACCCAACCTATAGGGCATCAATATAAATGGGCCAGCAGGAATACCTACCATCGTCGGCCCATTTTGTGCAAAACTAACATCAATTAAAAAATAGGTTTCGCCCTTATACTTACCAACCATTGCATAGCCTCTAAGCGTGAACTTCTCTTCTACATAAACCATTGCATCAATAACAATACCCGAAGACTCATCGAATTTTTTACCCGTTTCTGATCCTAATGCCATTCCTCCATTCAATTTGATATCAAGCCGACATGTTACATCTGGTTTAGCAGATATTCTATTATAAATACGTATCCGAGAAAGATCAACACCCAAAAGTTTGAGCGTACTCTCTTTATCCGTTTGCATCACAAAATCGAGACCAAAACGAGCATTCCACCCAGGTCCAGCTCCTGTACCCTTAGCTGCATTATCCGCATCTAAATCTATATCATTCGTGGTTTTAATATCTCTTCGTTCATTAGCACTATCGGTTGATTTAATCATATTAAAGCCCAAATCAATATGAAGCACATAATCCATTGTTCCATCCAAATTAGAAGCCACAATGTTTCCTGCAACATCCTTTCGCTTCATAAAATATACCTCTCCCACATCCAACCCCCAACCAGATGGAGTATGTTGTACTAAATCTTCAGGACCAGGATTTTTTTTCTCATAAAAAGTAACTTCTCCTCCTTGTTTCCCTGCCATTAAATGTCCAGGTTCTCCTGCCTCTCTATTCTGAAATCCGATTCTATCTACTTCAAAATAAGGAGCTTTATTACTTAAACGCATATTTTCAACATATAAATTCTTTATACTAATTCCTGAACTACCTGCATAAGCGTTAAAATATCCAGATGTATAAAACGCAAATACAAATGCATCGGATTCATCGGTATAAAGCATTACCTTAGTTCCCTTACCTACTTGATAACGCCAACCTATACGCGTATTATAGTTCTGCTCCAAATTTTGACTTGGCAGCAATTCATACTGAAAATAACCTACTTGAGCACGAGACTCCCCTCCCTTGCTTACCACTAAAGCATCGATGACATTCTGATCTGCTTTTGCTAATTTTTCTCCATTTAACTGCTTTCTAATGGTGGTGGCAGTAACAGAATCATACGGATATTGCATACCAAGATTTGAAAGTTCTGTTGCATTACCCGTAATATCAGCTTTTTGAGTTACCAAATTTACCTTGCCATTAAATTCAAAATTCGACATAAAGAAAGGAACATACACTTTCCCTTTGCAAGTGCCGTTGGCTACGGCATTCCTATTAATATCCATTTTGAGTGCCACCATGCTTACTGCCCAAAGCACATCCATTCCACTTCTACCATCCATGCCAGCACCCATCGGACTATTATCGCTAACACTACCTCCTAAACTGCTTCCCATGCCAACTCAAAGCACCCTGGCCTTCACTGCTTAAACGTGTTGTTCGTGTTGAATTATCGCTAGGATAATATGTAACAGATGAGGGAGCTATTTTTGTAGCATCCACATCTATCTGTGTGGTTAAACCCAATTCGTCTATGACCAGCTTAGCCGCGGGTAACTCCTTTTTGTTCGGACCTGCATATTTGCAATTCCACTTGATATTTACATTCTCGGCTACGATACCTGTCCAATTGCCCATCCCTTGGTAATCTGTACTGGAATACTGTTCATGCGCAGCCGCTCCTGCATTAGGATCAAAAAAATGCTGTACCATTACCTCTCCAAAAGTATAGTTTCCATCTGTAGCAGATATGCGCCCTAAATAATTGGTAGGAAAAGCCAATGTTTTGCCTGTTTTACTATCTTTGATAGGGCTGTTAAAACAAAACAGGGCATTATTCGCTGTACTGTCTATAGAAAATTCAAATTCTTGTAAAACAATAGCGGCCTTGGCCCCTGCCGTGGTACTTGATGAGGTTGCCTTAACAGCTACTATTTTGAATGGCTCGACGCTTACTTTACCTTGCATACTTACAATATCCGTATCTGTAATATCAAATGCTCCTACATGCGCTATCACAGGACTGGTATCGTCAGAGGCGGATACAAAATAATCTGTCTTTAAGGCTAAATCGCCCGATAGACTAACCTTGGTAATGCCCGAACAGCCTATGTATAATTTACATTCACTCGGCTTTAGCTTAAAACGACCCATATCAGTATTAACGACAGCGGAATTGGCGGCAGAAGACAGCAAATTCATCACCACGTTTTCCGACGAAACCATGCCAACATAGTTAAAAGGAACATCGCTCGCCTTAAAATATAGATATTCTTTGCCCAACTCTGGGATAGAGATCATAGCATATAGAGTACATTTATAGGTATTGCTAGCTACATCATAATCAATGTTATCTACAGCGGTGTAAACGGTTCTTCCCCTAAATTTCACTTTTAATGCAACGGGCAAATCGTGCTTGCTAACATCTTCGCTAATCGTCGTCTGCAAAAAAAACGAAAATTGCCGATCGCGCTCACCTTGCACTTTCTCAAACAATTTAACAGCACTTTGGTAAGCGTCTAACTTAGTAATTGGCTGTTGAATAGGATGTATTTTCGAACTAATCTTCGCAAAACTATTTGACACAACAAAATGAGTCAACAATACAAGAAATGTAGAAAGTAAACGTATTCGAATCATAACTAACTGTAAAATAAATTCCCAATTATTCAATATAAGAGTGGCTTTAAAAGCGAAATTTTCAATCAAATAAAAAATTCTACGCTCCTAAAATCAGGTAAAAATACACAATAAATATTAATCTATAGAATAAGTAGAATAAATATCAGAAAAGTTACAAATAGCTGCTTAAATATCTTGGAGAACAGGTTCGTCAATTAATCTAACTAATTACGAATAAAGAAAGTAGAGAAACGAGCAGTGATTTTTGAGGATCGACTATTCATTTTGAAGGGATACTAATACTGATGTAATCTAAATTAATCACGATAAAAAGAGGAAAAAGGATTCCCTCTAACGAAAAAAAATCTTAACAAAAATTTCTTTGACAAAGTTTATTTCACAGCCTCATTGTTTAAGTATTTTCACTTCTGTTCGTCTATTTTGTTTTCTTCCTTCTTCT
>CANJWF010000157.1 GCA_947478315.1 Sphingobacteriaceae bacterium
CGAAGGTGGCGATTTTCACCACAAATGTTGATGCGGAGAACCAAACTTTGATTAACCACAAATGTGTCTGCGGAGCACTGAACCGCCACTTTTGCCAAACCCGTGTTATAGCCAGTGGTTCTTTTAGTCCGTCCTTGCAAACCATTGTCGGTATTGAGTTGTCGTGTCATTGATTGTCGGTTTTTCTTTACGTTTTTAGTTTTTTATGTTTTTGCAAACTCCACCAACTTTCAAGTTCAGTGTAAATTTTCTTTTGCCATTGTTTAATTTTCGGTTCAACAACAAAAGAAATAACGCTGCATTCCTTCTTTGTTTCTTGTCGTGTTCTTGGGTCTAAATAGTTTCCATTTGAATTAGAAGTTTCTTTGCCCGGATATATCAACGCAACTTTATTTGCTCCGTAATATTCGTGATATACATACATCTGTCGCAAGTCGTCAGGTGAAGGATTGTATCCGTTTAGATTTTTCCATTTTGTGTCCAATACAACGCAATCAGTTCTGTCTTTGTTTACCACAATGTCAGGACGGATTTTTACTCGGTTGCCGCTTTGCGGCTTCCAAAAGAATTTAGATGTCTGTCCTGTTATTGTTGTGTTTTCTTTTTTGTGCTGTCTTAAACTAACATAAACAAACTGCTCCCAAAGTTTATTCATATCAAACATCAACGCCAAAACATTATTTCTTCCTCTGCTTACATCGGGATGATATTGCAACAGTAAAAGTTTAGAAATCTCAATTGCCTTTTTATATGATTCTGTTTTTCGGGAGAAAACAATTTTTTCAAAAGTTGCTTCCGTAACTTTTATATCAGGCATTTCTGGAAAGTGAAGCATCAATGCACCAATTCGACTATGCAAATTCACATTCGTGTTTATCTGTCTTAGCAAGCAAATAGTTTTGTAAAAAATGAAATGCAGTTGATGTTCTACATCATAAGTTGTATGCCTCACATAAAACCTTTCTTGATGAGTTAGGTTTTGTTGAATGTGTTTAGGAAAATGTAAACTGCCTTTTAATGCGGTTACATTTCCTTCCTTTTTTCTGTATTGCTTTATCAAACCTCTGTGAAGGAGTGATTCAATTTCGTTGATGAAAATTTCAAAATACAAATCAAGAATTGAGTTTGATTTTAGTTTTAATGAACTGCTACTTGGTGCATGAATGTTAAAAACACCAACAGCAAAAAGCATATCAATTAAAATATCACGCCATTGCTTTTTCTCATTGTCTCCAGCAAATGCAGTATCTGCTTTTGGCAAAACTTCAATTACTAATTCACCTACCTGAATCACTCCAACAAATTCATTGAAGCGAACACCTTTATGGATTAAAGAAAAGTAAGGAACACCGCTTTCGCCAAAATATGCTTGCAGTGATTTTAACTGAATGTCAGTTATTCTCTGCTCGCCTCTGTCAATTCGAAGGGATTCGTGTTCAAAAACTGTGATATGTTTTCTGTGCTGCTGCAATTTATTTTTTCAGTAAATCATTAATGGCTGTTATGAAATCATCCTCTGTCATTTCAGCGATGTCTCTGATTTTATAAATGGTTCTCTCTGCAAATTCTGATGAATCATAATCATTGAAATCCGCAAAGAAATTTTCTTGAACGCTTTCTACTGGTTTAAAAAAACCTTTACCAACTACCAAACCAATTTTGCCGTAATCACCGAAAAAATATTCTTGAAGTAGTGGAATGATTTTGTTTTGAAATGCTTCTTTCAATTCACTGAACTTTGTAACCGACATAAAGTAACTGTGTCCGATTTGATGGTCTTTGTCAAGTAGTTTTTCAATTCGCTTATTAATCGTGCTGAGTAAAAGCGGTAAATCAATGGTGTCCAAAATGCCTTTTTGTTCTTTCAGCTTTCCGTCTGTTTCTATCAACAAAGGTCTTGGTGGCATTTCTTCAAAATTAAATCGTCTGCGTAATGCAGCATCCAAAGCTTCAACACTTCTGTCGGCTGTGTTCATAGTGCCTATGATGTGAAGGTTTGGCGGAACGCCAAACTTTTCTTTGCTGTATGGAAGTGTAACTTCCAATGCTTCTACCTTTCCTAATCGTTTATCTTCTTCTATTAAGGTTATAAGTTCTCCGAAAATTTGAGAAACATTTCCACGATTGATTTCATCAATGATTAGCACATAATTTTTCTCTTCCTTTTCAACAATCAATGAAGGTTGATAAGATTTAAGTTTATCCAAAATTGCAGGGTAATAAATCCCAACTCCTGTTTGTCTTACTTCTCTTCTTTTGTAAAAATAATCTCGTAGTGTTGAAATGCTAAGTGTGTGTCCTGTGCCTCCGCTTGCTTTTTTAAATTTGATAGATGATTTGGTGAACCCAAGAATCGTGTATTCACTTCCTTCCCGTTTCAAAGGGAATTTCATTTCCTGATGTTCTTGCCATTCCTCTTTAAACTTAGTGAATGCTTCTTCAAATGATAGTTGCTCCTTTGTTCCTTTATTCGCATCAAGCCAGTTATCCCTGGCAATGGATGCCATCATTTTGAAAACACCCGGCTCAATATCATAAATAACATTTTGTTCGTCATTAAGTCCGGGTTTTATTCCTTCAATAAAGTCTTCGTAGCTCATGCTTTGATGAAATGTTACAAATCCAATTTGTCCGTTGGGGTTTTCCCAATCGTCAATTAGTAATTCATCAAATCTTTCTTTCAAATCGCTACGTTCTTCATAGTATACTTTCAATGCAGATTCTTTCAAATTATCAACGATGGCGACAGCTTTATTGATTGTATTATATGTTTTTCCTGTTCCTGGAGGGCCAAACAAAATTTGATTCAATGCAAATTCTGACTGTATATCCTTTTCATCAAAAGCAAGTGCATCATTTTCGTTTTTTTTCTTATTTCCAAAAATTAAATCAATATTTTCAGGATAGTTTACTTTACTTATTGTTGACCTGTAAGCTCCACGACCATCAATAGTAAACGGTTTGAAATCTTTCTTCCATTCCACTTTCAATATTTTGCCGTCACCTTGATTTGCTTTTACAGTTCCAATACCATGTACTTCAAGCACCGAAATAGTTTTGCCGTCTTTCTTTCTTGTGTAACTTGTCTTAGCTGCTATTTGGCTGCCTACTTGAACGCTCTTTACTTTATCAAGATATTTATCGTCAAAACCGTTTTCCCAAATTCCGTCTTTTTGAAATCGTGGTAATTGATTCTCTGGTTCGCTACCATACCAGAAAAACCCTACACAGTAATATTGAATTTCTTTTGCCATATTTATTTCTTTTCTATTGTCTGTATGTCTTTAGTCAACTGTCTAAGTGATTTGTCTTTGTAATCATGTTTAAATTTTGGTCGGTCGGTCGTCTTGTGAACGGTCGTCCTACCATTGGCTATAACGTCTCGCGGCTTGGCGCCGGCGGGGTGGGAGAGCCGTTTCTTATATTTTGCAACAAATCTAAAACAAATAGCGTGATTTTCAAACAGCAGAAGGCCCCCGCTGGAGCCAAGGCGCTGTTATGCTGCGCTGGGCATCGTCGTCGGCGCCGCGAACCTGGTCAAAGAAGCTCTCGAAGCATAAACCGCGAATATGTCATCGAATAGGCGCCGCGACGCTCACGTCTAAAAGCGCACCGGAGGCGCTGCGATCAAGCCGCGAACCGCGCAGAAGAAATACTCGAAGAAAAGGAATAAAATAGATGAGATCTTTCCGCGACTCCGTTCCCGCAAAATACGCCGCGATCGGAAAACCGCGCTGAAGTGCCCAGTGCGGAATAACGTCTCGCAGCTACCCGAAGGGCGGGATTTTTAACACAAAACTTGATTTGAAAAACTAAACTTTCATTTGCCACAAAACTGTCTTTGGAACACGAAACCCCGCCTTTTGGGTAGGTGCTGTTATGTGCTGCCCTTCTTCTCATTGTTTCAATAGTTTAATTGTCCTATTGTCAATTCGCAGGAAATAAAGACCATTTGATAAGTATGAAAAATTTTGCTGCTCAATATTTATTCCTGACCAAATAACTTGACC
>CANJWF010000158.1 GCA_947478315.1 Sphingobacteriaceae bacterium
AGAAATTGTAAACGCAATAGGTGCACATCACGATGAAATAGAAATGACCAGTATGATATCGCCCATCATTCAAGCGTGTGATGCCATCTCTGGCGCAAGACCTGGTGCACGTAGAGAAGTAGTAGAGAGCTATATTAAGAGACTTAAAGATTTAGAAGAATTAGCCCTATCCTATCCAGGTGTAGAAAAAACTTTTGCTATTCAAGCAGGAAGAGAGTTACGTGTAGTGGTAGAAAGCGAAAAAATAACAGATGCTCAATCGGAAGTATTAGCTGCCGATATTTCGAATCGCATTCAAACCGAAATGACTTATCCTGGTCAAATTAAGGTAACTGTTATTAGAGAAACACGATCTGTTTCTTTTGCCAAATAAATAATATCTTTTTATAAAAAAAGCGATGTATGAGTAATCATCGCTTTTTTTATTGATAAAACCTCCGAAATTATCGTTTAATCACATGTCTAAACAAGTTAAAAGTATTGCGGAATATGTTGGGTGCTACGAAAAATATTATACAACTATTACGCTCCGAATAATTGATTCGATTGTATCCTTGTTAATTTTATTAGCAACATTAGGGTTATTATGGATGATTCCTTTTCCTCCCATTTTCGGAAAATATTCGTGTTATTTTAATTGGGCTTCCGTTATGATTGGAATCGCGATTTATTACTACTACAAACTATCTCCTACTATTTCGTATGTAATGTTATTAATCATTTTCGGATTTTCTTGGATTATTATTGGCCTTGAAAAAATAGCGAAACAAGGAGGTTTTCCTATATGGGGCATTTGCTCTTTTGTATTAATAATCTGTTTTATTTGGAAAATCAATAACACGCTACGGAACGGAAAGCGATTAATTGATATGGGTAAGTTTACGCTAATGGGTCTAACATGGTTACTGCAAACTATATTCAAAAAATTAAAATTTTAATCCCAAATTCTCTAAAAATAAAAAAACAACATTTGCCACTTGATGTGGCAAATGTTGTTAATCAACTTTCGAAGAAATTTTCTACTCAATTTTATTTCTTTTGTTTATCTGCCTTAGAATGGTGCTTCAGTATTTTGGCTTCAGTATAAAAAATAATCTCTTCTGCTATATTTTTAGATTGGTCTCCTACTCGTTCTAATTTTCGTATAATGGATAAAATTTGCAATGCCTGCTCGGCATTCTGAGGATGTTGCCTGATGTAATCGGCAATAGCAAAGGTTGCTTGATGATTAATGGTATCTAAAAACTCGTCACGTTTGAAAATCTTTCTAGCACCTATACCATCTTCTTTTTCAAAAGCATCAATTAATTCAATAAGCATCGTTTCATTTTCGTCGAACATATCGAGTATTTTAGTAATATCCAATAAATTACGATCAAATGAATGGTCGATATCTACAACAAAACGAGCTATACCTTCCGCAAAATCACCTGTTCTTTCTAAATTGCTGTTGATTTTTAATACTGCCAATACCATCCGTAAATCAACGGCTAATGGATTGAATAGGGCAAAAATATTTTCGCAATCTTTATCGATATTCAATTCTCGAGCATTTACACGTTTTTCGGCAGCAATCACTTCACGTGCCAAGTCCTTATCGACAGTTGTTAGTGCTTGCTTGGCTTTGGCTAATTGATTTTTAACTAATAGCCACATTTCTATCAGTTCATTTTTCAATAACTGCAATTCTTCATCTAAATGAGTTTTCATAAATTCAGGGATTAGGGAACGTATAATTAATTATCGACGATAGCAATCATGCATCAACCAAAACGTCCGGTTATATAATTTTGTGTTTGTTCATTTTGTGGATTGGTAAATATTTTTTTGGTGGTATCAAATTCTATTAAGGAACCCATATAGAAAAAAGCGGTATGATCACTGACTCGACCCGCTTGTTGCATATTATGTGTTACGATTACAATGGTGTATTCATTTTTCAAATCATATATCAACTCTTCTATTTTGGCAGTAGAAATAGGGTCTAATGCAGAAGCGGGCTCATCCATGAGTACGATGGATGGCTTTACAGCTAATGCTCTGGCTATGCACAAACGTTGTTGTTGCCCTCCAGATAATTCAAAAGCTGATTTTTTTAATTTGTCTTTTACTTCTTCCCATAGTGCGGCTTGTTGTAAAGAAGTAACAACTCGCTCTTCAATAAATTTCTTATCACTAATACCATTTACCCGTAAACCATAAGCGACATTTTCGTAAATAGTTTTGGGAAATGGATTAGGTTTTTGAAATACCATGCCTACTTTTTTTCGCAAATCGTCTACCCGAACATTACGAGCATAAATATCTTCTCCATCAACTAACACTTGCCCACTAATCTGAATATTATCAATTAAATCATTCATGCGATTGAAAAGTCGCAAATAAGTCGATTTTCCACATCCTGATGGTCCTATAAGTGCGGTAACGGTATTGGCGTAGATGGTCATGCTAATGCCTTTGAGGGCATGAAAACTTCCATAGTGCAGATTGATAACTTTAGTTTCTATTTTGGGATTCATGTGCGTTTGTTTTCTAAAATGGGGAAAATGAAAGATTCAGTAATGAAATTTACAACTTTAGGTCATTTTAACTTTTTTGCCAAAGAATTTTCTTAAGGCATTTGCCATCAAGTTGATGATAAGTACGATAACGATTAAAACTAATGCAGTACCATAGGCAATAGGTCGACTTTCTTCAATATTGGTGCCACTAGTAATGATAACGTACAAATGATATGGTAAAGCCATCACTTGATCGAAAATGCTATGTGGCAACTGTGGTAAAAAATAAGCTGCAACGGTAAACAAAATCGGAGCAGTTTCTCCTGAAACACGACCAATGGAAAGTATCATTCCTGTGATAATATTCGGAAAAGCGATAGGGAGCACTACTCTACTAGTAGTTTCCCACTTACTAGCTCCCAATGCGATGCTGGCATGACGAAACGTGTCGTTTACTGCTTTTAGTGCTTCTTCAGTGGTTCTGATAATAACTGGTAATACCATCAAACCTAATGTTAAAGAACCCGCTAAAATACTATCGCCAAAGTTTAATTTATTAACGAATAAAGCCATTCCAAATAATCCGAATACAATGGAGGGAATACCTGCTAGGTTGTTTGTCATTTGTTGGAGTATTTTTTTAAGCCATCCGTCTTTGGTATATTCATGAATATATACTGCCGACAGGACTCCTATGGGAAAAGCAAATAATATACTACCCAATACTAAACAAAGGGTACCAACAATAGCTGGGAATATACCTCCTTTGGTCATTCCATCTTCTGGCATTTTAGTTAAAAAATCCCAACTAATAGCTTTTATTCCGTTAAAAATCAGAAATCCTAGTATCACTATCAAAATGGATACAACAAAAAAACTGAGTATGCGAAATGTCCAAAAGGCTATCTGTTCTGCCCATTGTTTGCGATTACTGATTCGATTGGATAATTGATGTGTCATTATTGAACTTTATTTTTTTTAGTGATATATCCTGCCAACAAATTAGCCGTTAGTGTTATCATAAATAATATGCAACCCAGGGCGAATAGTGCTTGGTAGTGTAAGCCTCCTTGTGGGGCTTCTCCTAATTCTGCTGCAATGGTTGCAGGAATGGTTCTAAGTGGCTGTAAGAGAGAATGGGGAATAACGGCTGCGTTACCTGTAACCATCAATACAGCCATTGTCTCTCCCATGGCGCGTCCAATACCGAGAATGGCGGCGGCTGTAATGCCCGACGAAGAATAGGGTATCACTACCCTACAGATAGTTTGCCATTTGGTAGCTCCTAATCCTAAGCTGGCTTCTCGCATCACTTTGGGTGTATTTCTAAGGGCATCTTCAGAAACGGTTATAATAGTTGGCAGTGCCATAATAGCCAATAGTATACCTCCTGCCAAACCTGATTGTCCGGAATCTAAACCAAAGGTGTTTTTTAACAAAGGAACGATGACCATAAGACCAAAAAATCCATACACTACTGATGGAATGCCAGCTAAAAG
>CANJWF010000159.1 GCA_947478315.1 Sphingobacteriaceae bacterium
GATCCGATTGTTGGAAGGGAAAAAGAAATAGAGCGTGTTTCTCAAATATTGTCTCGAAGGAAGAAAAATAACCCCATTTTAATTGGTGAGCCAGGAGTAGGAAAATCGGCAATAGCCGAGGGGTTGGCTTTACGTATCGTTCAAAGAAAAGTATCGCGCGTATTATTTAATAAGCGTGTGGTTACATTAGACCTCGCGTCTTTGGTTGCTGGTACTAAGTATAGGGGACAGTTTGAAGAACGGATGAAAGCCGTGATGAACGAGTTGGAAAAATCATCTGATGTGATTTTGTTTATCGATGAAATTCATACGATTATTGGGGCAGGTGGGGCTTCAGGTTCTTTAGATGTATCTAATATGTTTAAACCAGCTTTAGCTCGTGGCGATTTACAGTGTATTGGAGCCACTACTTTAGACGAATATAGGCAATATATTGAAAAAGATGGGGCACTAGAGCGTCGTTTTCAAAAGGTTATGATTGAACCAGCTACTGCCGATGAAACTATTGAAATACTCAATCGAATTAAAGAGAAGTACGAAGACCATCATGGGGTAACATTTACGAATGAAGCTATAGAGGCTTGTGTCTCGCTCACTTCTAGGTATATATCTGATAGGTTCTTACCAGATAAAGCAATAGATGCCTTAGATGAAGCAGGTTCTCGGGTGCATTTAACTAATATTCACGTTCCTCAAGAAATTATAGATATTGAGCAGCAAATAGAAAATATTAAAGCTGAAAAAAATCAGGTAGTTAAAAGTCAAAAATTTGAAGAAGCGGCTCAACTTAGAGATACAGAAAAACGTTTGTTAGGAGAACTTGAAAAAGCAAAAGCACAATGGGAAGTTGAAACTAAAAATCATCGTTATATAGTTACAGAAGATAATGTTGCAGATGTTGTTGCCATGATGACGGGTATACCTGTGCAGAGAATAGGACAAAGTGATAGTCAAAAACTGTTGAACATGTCTGAAGTGATTGGTGCCAAGATTATCGGACAGGGTGATGCAATCAAAAAATTAGCAAAAGCAATTCAACGAACTCGAGCAGGTCTTAAAGACCCTAAAAAACCGATAGGTTCATTTATATTTTTAGGTCCAACAGGTGTAGGAAAAACTGAATTGGCAAAAGAATTAGCCCGTTTTATGTTCGATTCTGACGATGCGTTGATTCAGATAGATATGAGTGAATATATGGAGAAGTTTGCTGTGTCTAGGTTAGTTGGAGCGCCTCCAGGATATGTGGGTTATGAAGAGGGGGGGCAACTGACAGAAAAAGTGCGCAGAAAACCCTATTCCGTAGTCTTGTTAGATGAAATTGAAAAAGCACACCCCGATGTTTTTAATATACTGTTACAAGCTTTAGATGAAGGACGCTTAACGGATTCTTTGGGACGAAAAGTCGATTTTAGAAACACGATTATCATCATGACTTCTAATATTGGTGCTCGTCAACTTAAAGATTTTGGGCAAGGAGTAGGATTTAGTACCGCCGCTAAAACTTCTCAAACAGATGTATATTCTCGAAGTGTTATTGAGAATGCGCTCAAAAAAGCATTTGCTCCCGAATTTTTAAACAGAATAGACGATGTTATCGTGTTTAATAGTTTATCAAAAGAGGATATTTTTAAAGTAATCGATATTGAATTAAAATCTGTTTTTGAAAGAGTTTCTCAGTTAGGATATAAAATTGTGTTGACCGAGCCCGTTAAAGAATATATCGCAACCAAAGGTTACGATAATAATTTTGGAGCTAGACCATTAAAAAGAGCCATTCAAAAATATTTAGAAGACCCCATTGCAGAAGAAATACTTAAGGGTAAATTAATTGATGGAGATACGATGCAAGTTGATTTTGATATAGAAAAGCAGGAAGTTGTAGTATCTGTTTTAAAGCCCGAAAAAGAGAAAAAAAGTCGAAAAAAAGGCACAGCCTAATGGGTTCATTTTTTGAGGTTATTCCACAAGCCGTTTCATTTTGATGTTTATTAAATATCAAAATGAAACGGCTTTAGTTTGAAACAACAATTTCAAACTGGGTGGTGTAAACGCTGTATCGTTTTAAGCCTAAGGTTGCAGGTGCTTTACTAGGTTGACCATCTTCTAGGTTGAATTTGGCTTGGCTACAAGGGTCGGTAACCGTTACGTTATTATTATCAATAGTTACTGCACATCTTTTATCAGGGTTAACTGTGCTGCACCTGTCGTATGCTACAATGACTCCATCAGTTACACGTTTGTAAAGTAACAAACCCGCAATTCCGTAACCATCAATTAATACAGCATTTCCAGCACTACTTAGTTTATTTAATTTGGGACTTGATAGGGCATCTCTGTAACTAACGTATACATTAGGTAGCGAGTTATCGGTTGTTTTGCTACAGCCTATACTGAGTAGTAGAGAAAACAATGTTAAAGTGTTAAACAATTTCATGATTAAATTGTTTCAAAAATCGAATGTCGTTTTCGGAAAACAAACGCAAATCTTTGATTTGATATTTTAGATTGGTAATTCGTTCAATTCCCATTCCGAATGCAAATCCCGTGTACGTTTCGCTGTCAATGCCGCAATTTTTTAATACGTTAGGGTCTATCATTCCGCAACCTAAAATTTCTACCCATCCTGAATTTTTGCATAAGTTACATCCTTTTCCTTTGCAGATGGTGCAAGAAATGTCCATTTCAGCTGAAGGTTCTGTAAAAGGAAAATAAGATGCTCTGAAACGAACTTTGGTATCGGCTCCAAACATTTCTTGCACAAAGAAGTATAACGTTTGTTTCAAATCTGCGAAAGAAACCTGTTTATCGACATACATTCCTTCTACTTGATGAAAAAAACAATGTGCTCGTGCAGAAATGGTTTCATTTCTATACACCCTTCCTGGCATAATGGCCCTAAATGGAGGTTTACCGTTTTGCATGAGCCGTACCTGTACAGAGGAAGTATGTGTACGTAATGCGATATCATCTTTACCATTTTTTTTCTCGATAAAAAATGTGTCTTGCATATCTCGTGCAGGATGTTCTTCTGGAAAGTTAAGTGCAGAAAAATTATGCCAATCATCCTCTATTTCAGGTCCTTCTGCAATAACAAAACCTAGACCATGAAAAATATCTATAATTTGTTTTCTAACCAAACTAATAGGATGTCTGGCTCCAGTCTCAAAGCCTTCTCCTGGTAAGCTTAAGTCGTTGAAGGTTTTGAAATCGATATTTTTTTGTGCATCGAAAATTTCTTTGAAATGGAGATGTATTTCTTCTGCTTCTTTTTTTAATTCATTCAGTGGTTTTCCGATACTTCTTTTTTCTTCAGCAGAGGCCGCTCTGAATTTTTCAAAAAGCCCACTAATAATCCCTTTTTTACTTAGGTACTTTACTCTGTAGTGCTCCAATTCATCTATGTTTTGCAGATGAATGTCTTTTATCTCTTGATGGTATTGTTTGATGATTTCTAACATAGCGGGCCTAAATTACGAATTTCTATTCTAAGTAATTTGTAAGATTTGTTTGATTTCATTAGAATATAATTATTCGTTCATGTTTGTTTTGTTTATGGTACTCATGAAACTTCGGTGTATTCGTTCGTGTTTGTTTTCTTAAGGTACTCATGAACCTTCGTTATTTCCGCAAAAAGAAAGTGTACAAAGAAAAAACTCGTCGCTGAATATTTGTCTTTTCAAGTCAATGCACGGGCAATTTAGTGCTTGCCGATAAATATAAGGCGACAAAGGAATGGTCAGTAAAGTTGGAACTGTTTTGTTTTGCCCTTCATCTGAAAATAATTATACAGTTGTTTCTTTCAATTGGCGTGCGTCTCAAGTTTCATATTCATTGGTTTTGAACCTTTGTATGGTGGTTTTTACGAATTTCTTCGTGGGGTAAACAGTTAAGTTTTGTAACATTTATGTGATTGTAACAAAAAAGATACCGATAGCGTATTAATACACAAAAAATATTCGTAAATTTATTTATCTCGTA
>CANJWF010000160.1 GCA_947478315.1 Sphingobacteriaceae bacterium
AAAGCTCCATTTAGTGAATAGGGAACACCCCTAACACCAGCTCCAAATGCTATATCAAAACTATGTCTAATAGGTTCCATAATCGGATTTACTTCTGGACAAGGTGCAACCTTATTGGGTTTCATTCCGTACATAAAACCTAAAGAAGCATTCAATAAATTCAAACCCCTATTCGGTATAATAATACCACCATTAGATACATGAAAAAATCCTACAGACAATATAGTTCGATATTTTCTACTATTATAAAACTCTGCTTCTAAATCACCTTTTAGGGTAGTATTCAGGTAAGAGCCCATAAAAATATTTTGATAATCATTAAACCAAGTTTTAGTTACCACTGCAATACCTACACCTGTTTTTAAACTTAAATTAAAGCTATTATTATTGGTAAACAGGAGAAAACTAATGTTTTCCAACACACCGATTAACTCACCAAAAGAATTTTTAGCAGTATCAGCATAACCATCTAAGGCTCTTAAATTTCGATAAGCAATCTCAAAACCACTACGTTTAGCCCGTAAAAATTTAATCCAATGTTCTTGCCGATTTGACAAATCTGTACTTAACGTAACATCTGCCCCAAACAAATAATCGTTAAACCATTTACCACCGTTATTAAACACATGTGTTCCCAAAGTACCCTTAATGGTTACATAATTATCTGGTCCTCTCAATATTTGTGCATGTACAGCAATCGATAAAGTAAGCATACCAATAAAGAGAACAAATAGTCTTTTCATCTGTAAATAATTTGTTTTTAAATGGTCAGATGAAACCTCTTGGCAATTTTCATGCCCCTTTGTGTCGAGACTCTACATGTCGGTTTCATTAGTGAATGATTGGGTACAATATTCTTAATGAGGGTAAAAACCTTTTTGAATTGTGAAGACTACGTATGGTTTAAGATAATAATTTAATCAAGTTCAAGATTGTTCCATAGTGAAGATTTTCATGTCCATAGTTATAAATTAAGGCATCCTCTATCGTGATAAGTTTGAATCCCATAGACGTTTCGTATTCGGTGTATTGTACGAATAGATTTTTTTGGTAGTGTTCTTTAATACTATTCGTTAATTCCATATACTCCTCTAGTTGATTGTAATCCTCGAAATGAGTCCAATTTTTTGGACTAGTACCTTTTCTGTACTTTTCAATAAACGAATCTGGAACTAACAAATTAGCATTACCTAATTTATAACATAAAATTTGTTGTGATGCGACAATGTGCCCTATGTTCCAAACAATATTATTGTTAAGACCTTTCGGTATGGTGTGCAATTGTTCTATAGATAAGTTTTTAACAATAGCTGTAATTTTTGCTCGTAATGTTTGATTTGCTTCAAATAAGAAAGACATTTTTGTCGTCATAATCGTGGGATATTTAGAGTGGATTTATTGATTGTTTTTAGGTTTATCTTGACTAAAATTAGGTAACCATAAAAGCAATTATACTGTTTCAACAGGTGAGGTATTTTTGTTGTATGGGGTTACTTATTGGGTACCTAATTTAGGGTAATCATTAGTGATGATGGGTTACTCAAAAAGGGTTGATTTTTTATTTAAAGTATACCCGACAGGGTATGTCAAATTTGCAAAAAGTGAATAAGATGAACCCTTGTTTGTAATGAGAAAAATCTGAAATTATTTCTTCATTAGAGATGAATTGTACGCTATTCATTTTTAGGTAAATTGTATGTTATGTATGGTCTCTGCCTATATTAAAATCTTATAGGTTTGGAATGGGTAGGGGGAATGTTATTGATACTTCACTTAATTTTTTAATCACTTAAAGGCAATCATTTTTTCTCTCAAATTGCTTTAAGGTTCAAATTTAGTTATTCCATTTTTCTTTTTATGTTAAAAACTTTTTTTAGCATAAAAGAATTATATTTTGAATTTTTTGGCTTAAAAATTATATTTTGTTTTAATGTATATTTACTTAATTATCAATTATATAAATTTATATATATTAATTTTTAGTTTACATTTTTTTAGATAAAATAAAATATTTTACTTTAATATTTAAAATTATATTTTGTTTTTACATTTTTTTAATTTTATTTTATTTAAAATCAGTTGATTATATATTGAATTTTAAAGTTTTTAATTATGTTAAATTAAATGAATTATGTAAGTGGTTTTTTTATAGCCATTTTGAATTGAGGATGTGTTTATTGGGCTTATTAGTTGATTTGTATTTTGCTTAAAAATTGAAGATATTGTTCCTGAATTTTTAATTGTAGATTGCTATGAATGTTACGAGAGTTTTTGATTTATTGGAGTGGAATCAATTGCATTATGCGAAGTCCAATATGGTCTCTGCGAAAGTTTTGGGTCAGTGGAAAAGTTATTCTACTCATGAGTTTGTTGGGTATGTTAATGCTATTAGTAGGGGGCTTATACGTTTGGGTATTCAACCGAAAGATAGGGTAGCGGTGATGTCGCCTAACCGTCCGGAATGGAATTTTTGTGATTTTGGAATTATGCAAATTGGGGCAGTTCAAGTGCCTATGTATCCTACGTTGGCAGAGGCTGATATTCGCTTTATTTTGAATGATGCAGAGGTTAAAATTGTGTTTGTTGCGACTCGAGATTTATATAATAAAATTGAGGCGTTAAGAGCGGAGATTCCGCATCTGCAAGCTGTTTATACTTTTGATGAATATGATGATTTGAATTCTTGGAATGAGGTAATAGGTTTGGGTAAATCTGAAGAAAATATAGATTTGTTCACTTATCGTTCGGCGGTTAAAGAGCAAGATTTGTTAACGCTCATTTATACTTCAGGAACAACGGGTACACCTA
Organism: Sphingobacteriaceae bacterium; assembly: GCA_947478315.1. Classification (GTDB taxonomy): domain Bacteria; phylum Bacteroidota; class Bacteroidia; order Sphingobacteriales; family Sphingobacteriaceae; genus CANJWF01. The sequence continues at coordinate 2,809 of CANJWF010000160.1, forward strand.
AAGGTGTGATGTTGACACACGCTAACCTAGTTTCTAATTTTATTGATTGTTTGCCCCTATTGCCTAAGGGTGTTGAAAAAGCGTTAAGCTTTCTCCCTCTTTCGCATGTCTTTGAACGTATGATTGTGTATATGTACTTTTATAATGGTACAGCGGTTTATTACGCGGAAAGTATTGATAGCATTGCTAATGATATTAAAGAGGTTCAACCTAATGGATTTTCTACTGTGCCTCGTTTGTTGGAGAAAGTGTACGACAAGATAATTGCTAAGGGAGCAGCGTTAACGGGTATTAAACGTACATTGTTTTTTTGGGCATTAAACTTAGGTTTAAAATTTGAGCCCGATGGTAAAAATGGCTGGTGGTATGAGTTACAATTAAGTTTAGCTAACAAAATTATTTTTAATAAATGGCGAGAGGCTTTGGGTAATCATATTCGATTTATTGTTTCAGGAGGTGCAGCTTTACAACCTCGTTTAGCGCGCGTTTTTTGGGCTGCTCGTATTCCTGTAATAGAGGGTTATGGTTTAACAGAAACTTCGCCTGTGATAGCTGTTAATGGTTTTGGTAGCGGAGAACTTTCTATCGGTACCGTTGGTAGGGCCATACCTCATGTGACCATTAAAATAGCCCCTGATGGAGAAATTCTTTGTAAGGGACCTAACATTATGTTGGGTTATTATCAAAAGCCTGAATTGACGGCAGAAGTAATTGATGGTGATGGTTTTTTTCATACAGGTGATATTGGGGAATTGATAAACGGTGGTTTTCTGAAAATTACGGATAGAAAAAAGGAGGTTTTTAAAACTGCTGGAGGTAAATACGTTGCTCCTCAATTGTTAGAAAATAAATTTAAGGAATCGGTTTTTATTGAACAAATAATGGTTATTGGAGAAAATCAACGTTTTCCTGCAGCCTTGGTTGTGCCTGCATTCCCTCATTTGAAAGACTGGTGTGCTAGCAGAAATCTATTTTTTACCAGTAATGAAGAAATGATAACTAATAGTGAAGTTAAAGAAAAAATATTTGCTGAAATTAATCGTTATAACTCCTCGTTTGGACATTGGGAGCAAGTTAAAAAAATTGAATTGCTTCCTAAAGAGTGGTCGATAGATGGCGGAGAATTGACTCCGAAATTGAGCTTGAAGCGTAAGGTAGTGCTGGAAAAAT
>CANJWF010000161.1 GCA_947478315.1 Sphingobacteriaceae bacterium
CGACTAATTTTACAGCTTGCTAATATAAAATATAAAATTTATGGTACCCATATTTTAATGATTTTTTTTGGGATAATTGTTCGGTATCGATTTTTTGGGTCTTTTATGAAAGATATCAACTATTTTGATAATATTGGTAGTGGTATTATAAAAATAATTTGTTTACATATATTTGCCAGCTGATATACTTAAAAATAAATCGTTATGATACTTAAAAAATCAACTTATTGGTGCACACCTACTCTCAAGTCGGTAGCATTTTTTGCTACATTAATAATATTTACAACTGCGTGTAGTAATGATAAAGACAAACAGGACAAACAACACGTTGTCGAAAAAATAGGACAGGACAATAATGCCACCATTGTTTATGTTAATTCTGATACTTTGCTTACCCACTATGAATATTTTAAAGTGATTAAAAGAAATTTTGAAGAGAAGGGTAAGAAAGCTCAAGCAGACTTGCAAGCACGTGGCATGGCATTTCAGAGAGAAGTTGCAGAATACCAGAGAACAGCAGGTAGCATGAGTGCAGAGCAACGTAGTGTCACAGAACAACGTCTTTCTAAAAAACAGCAAGAATTGTCAGCGTATAATCAAAATGCAAGTAACGCTCTAGCTAAAGAGGAGCAATTAGAAAATGAAAAGCTGTATAATAAGGTTGCGGATTTTTTGAAAAAATATGCAAAAGACAAAGGTTATAAGATGGTTTTGAGTTATGCTAAAGGTAATAGCGCATTGTTGTATGCAGATGAAAGTTTAGATGTAACTAAAGAAGTGATAGGAGAACTTAATGAAAGTTACAAAAATGAAAACTAATATAATCTGTTGATTATTAATTTGAACCCGATTTTTAGATAAAAAAATCGGGTTTTTACGGAGTATTTTATTAGATAAGTGGAGGGTCTATCCAGTTGTTGTCTTCTCGAATAATATTAATTAGTTCATCTAAAGCATTTTCGGTATTGATATTTTTTTTAACCACCTCTTTGCCTCTATAAAGCGTTATTTTACCTACACCAGAACCCACGTATCCATAATCTGCATCTGCCATCTCTCCAGGTCCATTTACAATACAACCCATAATACCAATTTTGATACCTTTTAGATGATTGGTTTGAGCACGAATCATTTGTGTAGTTTCTTGTAAATCAAACAACGTTCGTCCACATGATGGGCAAGATATGTATTCCGTTTTAGAGATACGTGTTCTTGTTGCTTGTAAAATTCCAAAAGTTAAGTTGCAAATTTGTTGATTTGATACATTTTTAGAGTTCAGCCAAACTCCATCACCGAATCCGTCAATGATTAGTGCCCCAACGTCTGTCGAACTATCTAATAAAAATTGCTCATCGTCATTGGTTGAATAGTCATAACGAATAACGATTGGCAACGTATAGTTTTGGGTTAACAAATCGCCATATATTGTCCGCATATCGGACATTTTAGCGTTTTTAGTGCTTTCTAACACAATTACTGTATTTTTTTCTAACAAGCAACTTTTGTCTTTTAATGCCCAATATTCGTCTGTTGTTAAGTGTATTAGATTCAGTTCTGAACAACGCTCTTTTGCTTTTAAAAACTCTTTTAATGAGAAAAGTGGATGAGTATTTGGATGATTACGAATAGATAACCAAGTTTCATAATTATATAACTGTTTTAAACTTCCTGGTAAATTAAAATGAGGTAAATTGTTGCCGAAATAAACAAAATCGGTAGCTATATCATGGATAGTATATTTATCTAAGAGTGCAGAATAGTGATAACCTATTTCAGATAAAATGGCAGGGTTTTTTAGTTGTTTTTTTGAAAAATCTACAATTACACGAGGTACTTGACCTCCGCCAAATAAAGATACTGGCACGGAAGTCCGTTTTTGGTAATTGAACGAATCAAAGGGAAGATTCGATGTACTTTTATTAGGTAAGTTATCCTCTTTTTTTAAATATCTACTTATGAGTTTTTTTGCTACAGGTATTTCGTATTCGGGGTCTTCTGTGAGTGATACTCGAATAGTATCACCTAAGCCGTCAGCTAACAGAGTTCCTATTCCAACTGCCGATTTTATTCTCCCATCTTCTCCATCTCCTGCTTCTGTAACCCCCAAATGTAATGGATAATTCATCCCTTTTTCAATCATTGTAGCAACTAATAATCGGTAGGCATGAATCATTATTTGTGGATTACTCGATTTCATAGATATTACCAAGTTGTGATATCCTAAATTTTCGCACATTGATATAAATTCTAGAGCCGATTCAACCATGCCGTGTGGCGTATCGCCGTATCGACTCATTATTCTATCGGAGAGGGAGCCATGGTTAACACCTATGCGCATTGCAGTACCATATTCCTTGCATATACGAACGAGCGGTGTAAATTTTTTAAATATTTTTTCTAATTCTTGATTGTACTCATCATTGGTATACGCAACAGATGCAAATTTTTTCTTGTCAATATAATTTCCTGGGTTGATACGAACTTTTTCTACAATACGAGCAGCTATTTCTGCCGCGTTGGGGGTAAAATGTATGTCGGCAATTAGAGGTACATGGTAACCTTTGGTGGATAATAATTTTTTTATATTGGTCAAATTTTGTGCTTCTTTAATACTTGGAGCAGTTATTCGTACATATTCACAACCTGCATTAACCATCTTAATTGTTTGCTCAACGGTTGCTAACGTATTCATGGTGTCTGTTGTTGTCATAGACTGAATACGTATAGGATTGAGTCCCCCCATGGGGAGATTTCCTATGGCGACTTCGCGTGTAGTCCAACGGCTGTAACTAAACATAGAGTTACAATATTTTCGAGAGGAGTTAGAATGGTTAGCAGTGTCAGCAAAATTCATGTTAAAGAATATCGAAAGGTGTTAAATAGTGCGAAAGTGTTGTTCAAATTGCCACTTACAATCTGATTCGTTGTTTTTGTTACTTAATCCAACGTAGGTAATAAAACCTAAAATAAACAATAGGGTAATAATTTGAGTCCAAAGAATAATTTTTTTTGAAAATTTTCTCAAAAAAATGTTTAGTCCTATGAATAATAAAATAATAGGCCAAAGACGACAAATGCTAAACCAATTAAAATTAAGAAAACCTACATTCTGTAATAAAGAAATACACCCTATGTAGAGTAACAGTAAGCCTAATAGTATTTTTTTCATTTGAATATAATTATTCGTTAGTGTTTGGTTTTTTTATGGCGCTCATGAATCTGCGGTGTATTCGTTAGTATTTAGTTTTTTTTATGTTACTCATTCATTTCGATGTATTTTAGTTGTGTTTCCTTTTCTATAGGGACTTCATGACTTGAGTTTCATCATCGGTTGGAGCTAACTCTCTCATCGGCATTTCATCCGTCAAATTATACTGTTTATTTTTAAATGAATACTCTTCTGTTTTTTTAATGGGATGTGAAGAAAAACCCGTAACGATATTTTATTCATCTTTGTGAGTCTGCGATATCATCCAGCATGGTGTGGGTTCAATTAAAATAGACTTGATAAAACAATACAGCGTTGGTGGCAATGTTGTAAACCTCAAGTTTAAACTTTGCGGAGTGAGATTTCAAGTATGTATCTTATAGAGCACCGTATAATTAATCGATATTTTTTTCTTTGAAAAAGTTAAATACTAGGGCTAAGCCTAGCGATATTAGGGCAATAGGTCCAATAATTGCCCAATTAATCCATTCGGGTAAACAATTGAATTCTATAAGTAAATAATATAGTCCTGAGAAGATGAAAAATATTCCTAAAAAGGACAACCATTTTGAAGATTTCTGTTTGTCTATTTCATCAATATTTTCGTTATCGGATATTGTAACGCTATGGCTACGGATTGGGAGCACTATCCATAGAATGATATAAATCATGAGTCCTCCTCCGTGCATAAAAAACAGCAGTAACAAAAATATTCTAATCCAAATTACCTCTATTTGTAGATAGTCTGATAGTCCAGCAGCTACTCCC
>CANJWF010000162.1 GCA_947478315.1 Sphingobacteriaceae bacterium
AATCCCTCTCTTAATTTTTCCTCCGTCGCTTTCGGGATTGCAAAGATAGATATACTATCATAACTTCCAAATTTTTTTTGATAAAATTTTATCCCAACTCAAAATTAACCCTAACACAAAATTGCATCTGACTAATAACCAGCTAAATACAATCAATTGTAACTCTTTACCATAAATACAAAACTCGATAACTTACGCAACTGAACTGTTCGTCTATCCGAAATTATCGACAATCTCTTTCCAACATGAAGGCTACCTCCACATGAATAAAGTAACGACGATAATATATACACACAAGATGCAATCTCATATTTTATTAAACTTTAAATACATTTGCAATTATCTACTTAAAATCACACCTCTAATTAAAAACATTAAATTTATGACTCATCTAGTTGCTCCATCGATATTAAGTGCAGATTTTGCGGATTTACGCCAAGATATTGAAATGATTAATGAAAGTGATGCAGACTGGATTCATGTAGATGTCATGGACGGAGTGTTTGTTCCAAATATTTCTTTCGGGTTTCCTGTTATTAAGGCGATTGAAAGATATTCAAGCAAACCATTAGACATTCATCTAATGATTGTGGAACCTGACAGATATTTGAAAGATTTTAAAAATTCTGGCGCATCTGTTATTACGGTACATGAAGAAGCTTGCACACATCTTCATCGTACTATACAAGCTATTAAAGATTTGGGCTGCAAGGCAGGTGTGGCTCTCAATCCTCACACCTCGGTTTCTTGTCTTGAAAATATTTTAGTGGATATTGATTTGGTTTGTTTAATGTCTGTAAACCCAGGATTTGGAGGGCAAAAGTTCATCGATAACACTTACAACAAAATTAAAGCATTACGCTTAATGGCAGACAGATTAAACAGTGATTTAATGATTGAAATAGATGGCGGAGTAAACAGCCATAATTGTCTCGCTTTGCTAAATGCAGGGGCTAACGTTTTGGTTGCAGGTAATTCTGTTTTTGGAGCTGAAAATCCTATTAAAGCGATAGCAGAATTAAAAAAACTTGACCCAAAGTTAATTTAATACAACGCACTGATTGCTTTGTAATTTATTGTTGTAGACTGTTATAACCCAATGCACTGAGTATTGATTCTATATCTCTTTCTTGCTCTGCATCATATTCAGTTTTCAAATTATGTCCAAAGACTCGAGCTATAGATTGAAAGAAAAAAGCAGTAAGCGTTCCTTTAAGTTCCTTAACTAATTCGTAAGAAGAGTGCCCTGTTTCTCTGTCTATCAATTTGATGAGTACTTCTCCTTGTGAAATAGTCATATTTTTAACTTCTTTATTAAAGAGTGCTTTAATTTCTTTCTCGCAGTCTTTTACCAATTGTTTTTGTTTATCGATATCAGAAGTTAAAGCCATATCTCGCTCCAATTTTTGATATTTCAAACGAGCATATTTGGCATAGGGTAACACTTTTATGATGTTTCTTCTCAAGCGAATATAATTTTGCTTTGCTTCTACATTAACGAATATACGTTTGTCTTTAATGAGTACTTCCTTATGGGCAATCCAAGGTATCAGTTCGCCATTGAGATTAACGGTGGCGACAGGAATAGTGTCATTCTTACCTTTTCTCAGAAAGATACTTCTATCTTGGGCTACAGCTTGCGAAAGACTGATTTGGCAGACAATAACAATTAATATTATATCGAGTATATTTCTTTTCGACATTTATTTTACTTATTATAACCACACCCTGTGGTGCAACCAATGAATCTGTTTATGACATTCAACAGTTTCTTTAAGCTAATGTTGAAATATTTTATAAATTGAGAGTTAACTTTGAGGGGATTTTACAATTACACTCCCAACATATAGTTTAACAAAATTAACCTAATTATAATGATTGGTACAAGTTTATTGCTAAAATGTAGCACATACATATTTTTTTTGTACTCGTTTCAATCGGGGTTGACAAATTGAGCAAGACCTAAGTTGCAAAATATATTCTAATTATTGACACACAACAATAAAACAAGGTTATGAATGATTCTGATAAGATAGACCTAATTGCTGAAAGAAAAGAGATTTTGAAACGCTACAAGGCTCTGCTTAAAGCCTGCAAGGGTAGTATGGAAAAAGGCGACAAAGCGCAAATAAGGAGAGCTTTTGAGCTTTCAATGGAGAGCCATAAAGACATGCGTAGAAAATCGGGAGAACCTTACATCTACCATCCAATTGCAGTAGCGCACATTGCTGCAGAGGAAATAGGCTTGGGAACAACCTCCATTGTATGTGCGCTTTTACATGACGTTGTGGAGGATACACATATTTCTTTAGATGATATTGAAAAAAATTTCGGAAAAAAGATTGCTCGAATTATTGATGGATTAACAAAAATATCTGGTGTATTCGACCCAAACAGCTCTATTCAAGCTGAGAATTTCCGCAAGATGCTCTTAACGTTGGCAGATGATGTTCGGGTGATACTCATCAAATTGGCAGATAGGCTACATAACATGAGAACAATGGAGTTCATGCCCCGAGATAAGCAATTAAAAATATGTTCTGAAACTGTCTATCTGTACGCACCTTTGGCTCATCGATTGGGTCTATATGCCATAAAATCAGAAATGGAAGATCTTTCCATGAAGTACTTGGAACCTGAGACCTACAAATTTATTGCTAAGAAATTAAATGAAAAAAAGGCAGAACGTGAGAAATATATCAAACTCTTTATTCAACCGATAAAAGAACTTATTGAAAAACAAGGATTAAGAGGAGAAGTTGTTGGCAGACCCAAATCTATACATTCGATTTGGAATAAAATGAGGAAGAAAGGAATACCTTTTGAAGAAGTGTACGATTTATTTGCTATTAGAATTATCCTAGACAGCGCCATTGACCAAGAGAAATCCGATTGCTGGAAAGCTTATTCTATTATAACTGATTTATACCATCCGAACCCTGATCGTTTACGAGATTGGATTTCGTCACCTAACGGAAATGGGTATGAATCTCTTCATACTACCGTAATGGGACATAAAGGGCAGTGGGTTGAAATTCAAATACGTAGTAAACGAATGAATGAAATTGCAGAAAAAGGATTTGCTGCCCATTGGAAATATAAGGAAGGTTCTTCAAATGAAAGTGGATTAGACCAATGGATACAAAAAGTACGTGATATGCTCAACAGCCAAGATTCTAACGCATTAGATTTTTTGGATGATTTTAAAATGAACCTTTTTACTGAAGAAATTTATATTTTCACTCCCAAAGGAGAATTAATTCAACTTCCCGCCAATGCCAGTGCACTAGATTTTGCTTTTGAAATTCACACAGACGTAGGCTCTAGTTGCATAGGTGCAAAAGTAAATCACAAATTAGTTCCAATATCTCATCGATTACAAAATGGAGATCAGGTAGAGATTATCACATCGGCCAAACAAATTCCCAAAGAGGATTGGATTAACTTCGTTGTTACTGCAAAAGCTCGCTCGAAAATAAAATCTTCTCTCAAAGAAGAAAAACGAAAAATTGCAGAAGATGGCAAAGAAATTCTAGAGCGTAAACTAAAGTCCTTAAAAATCAATTATACAAGTGAAAATATTCACAAATTATCTTATTTCTTGAACTTAAGCTCTCCTCAAGATTTATTCGTTCGAGTAGCTAAAGGCTTAATCGAATTAAAAGATTTAAAAGAATTTATTCAAGCAGACAAACACATTGAATCTAAGCCAGCTCCAAGTATTGATACTCAACAAATTAAATCATATCTAAAAAACAACAAAACGACAGATTCTGATCATTTATTAATTGGAGAAGATTTACAGAAAATCGACTACAAACTCTCTAATTGCTGCAATCCTATTCCTGGGGATTCTGTATTTGGCTTTGTAACAATAAATGAGGGCATAAAAGTTCATAAAAAAGATTGTCCAAATGCCATTTCAATGCAATCAAATTATGCGTACAGAA
>CANJWF010000163.1 GCA_947478315.1 Sphingobacteriaceae bacterium
AACAGTAACCATAGAGGAGTTGGGAGGAGCAGAGATGCATACCGCTATTTCAGGAGTTGCTGATTATTTGGCAGATAATGATGCTCACGCACTTGAGTTGTGTAGAAATATTTTTGAAAACATCAAAAATCAACGGACAGAACAGTTAGAAAGACAAACGCCCGAAGATCCTTTTTACGACCCTAAGGAATTATATGGTATTGCACCTTTAGACCTTCGTAGGGCAGTAGATGTTCGAGAAATTATTGCTCGTATCGTTGATGGCAGCCTTTTTAATGAATTTAAAAGCAGATATGCTTCCACATTAGTTACTGGTTTTGCACGTATAGATGGTTATCCCGTTGGCATCATAGGGAATAATGGTATTTTGTTTTCAGAATCAGCTCTAAAAGGAACTCACTTTATTGAACTCTGTGCCTCACGTAAAATACCTATTTTGTTTCTACAAAATATTATGGGTTTTATGGTAGGTAAGCAATACGAACAAGGTGGTATAGCCAAAGATGGTGCTAAGATGGTGCATGCAGTTGCCAATGCAGGAGTACCCCTATTTACAGTTATTTTTGGAGGTTCTTTTGGCGCGGGAAATTATGCGATGGCTGGCAGAGCCTACGACCCTCGTTTGTTATTCATGTGGCCTAATGCCAAAATTTCGGTAATGGGTGGTGCGCAAGCCGCTGGCGTATTGAGTATCGTAAAACAAGAACAAATGGAGCGAGAAGGTAAAACCATGACAGACCAAGAAAAAGCGATACTTCAAAAAACAATTATGGATAAATATGATTACGAAGGTTCTCCTTACTACAGTACCGCTCGTCTTTGGGATGATGGTATTATAGATCCCGTAAATACCCGTAAATACATCAGTATTGGAATCGAATCTTCGCTAAATAGTACTTATACAGGACTTAAAAATGGTGTTTTTAGAATGTAATGTTATGTTAAGCAAGTATTTTCATATTCAAATAGAAAAAGTTAATCATATAGTTACCATATGGCTTAACCGTCTTGAAGTGCGTAATGCATTTAATGAGCAAATGATTACGGAATTAACCGACGCTTTTTTGCAAGTATCTAACGATGATACCGTACGTGTGGTAGTATTAAGAGGAAGAGGAAAAGTATTTTGTGCTGGAGCGGATTTAAATTGGATGCGCGAAATGGTGCAGTATGATTTTGAACAAAATTATGCCGACAGTTTGCTTTTGGCTAAGTGCTTACGGGCGATATACGATTGCCCTAAACCCACCATAGCCGTTGCACATGGTGCAGTCATAGGAGGAGGTAATGGTTTAGTGGCTGCCTGTGATATCTCTATTGCCGAACAAAATACCATTTTTGCACTAACTGAAGTTCGAGTAGGAATTATTCCTGCTTGTATAGCTCCTTTTATTATTAAACGTGTTGGAGAATCTCAATCCCGTTTATTAATGTTGACAGCCCAACGTATCAGTGCAGATAAAGCCCAAGCTATTGGCTTAGTTAATGTTGCTACTGATATTAGAGATATAGACCAAATTGTTGATAGCTATACTCAAATGTTTTACGAAGCAAGCCCAAAAGCACTTGAACAATGCAAAAAATTAATACATGAACTTTGTAAACCTATGAATTTAGACGATGCGATGGCGTATACGGCCAATATGATTGCTACAGCTAGAATTTCAGAACAAGGTCAAGAAGGCATGAATGCATTTTTGGAAAAACGGAATCCAAATTGGATGTAGCATAGTCATTAACCAAATTTTGATAGCTGATGGCATTTTAACCCCATTAGTTCTTTCTTTCAAAAAATTATCTTCAGATGAAGTCCATTCGTATAGGAAATTCCAGTGGTTTTTGGGGCGATGACCCCGAAGCCTTACGTCGTCAGTTATCAGGTGAACCCTTAGATTATATCAGCGCTGATTACTTAGCAGAATTATCGATGAGTATCTTGGCGAAAGCCCAAACCGACGATGCCCAAAAAGGGTATGTTCCCGATTTTATAGAACATATGGTGAGTGTTGCCGATTTGCTTAAAAATGTTAACACGCGCATCGTTACCAATGCAGGCGGGAATAATCCTTACGGTTGTGCCGTAGAACTACAACGTAGATATCACGAGTTGGGTATTAGCTTAAAAATCGCTATTGTAGAAGGCGACAATATGATGCCTCATATTAGCTATTTGCAAGCAACAGGTAACCCATTACGAAACATAGATACGGGAAAGTTATTTGAAAAATCTGCCATTGCCGAACATTTACAAAGTGCCAATATCTATTTTGGTGTACAGCCTCTACTGAAAGCATTACAATATGATGCCCAGGTTATTATTACAGGTAGAGCATCCGATAGTGCATTAACCATGGCACCTATTATACACCATTTCAAGTGGCAACTTAACGAATGGGATAAAATGGGAGCAGCGATGATTGCAGGACACATTATTGAATGTGGAGCACAAGCTACAGGAGGTAACTTTACGGATTGGAAATTGATTCAAAATTGGAAAAATTTCGGATTTCCTATTATTGAAATGTATGAAGATGGTAGTTTTTTAGTAACCAAACAACCTCACACAGGCGGGATGGTGACCGTCAATACCGTTAAAGAGCAATTGCTATACGAAGTAGGAGACCCTTCTCATTACATTTCTCCTGACGTAATTGCCAATATTACCGAACTGAACATTGAACAAGTTCGAACCGATGTAGTAAAAATATCGGGGGCCAAAGGCAGTCCGCCCACTCCATTTTTTAAAGCATCTATGGCTTATCAAGATGGCTACAAAGCCACAGGCAGTTTAATGATTACAGGAGCAGATGCCGTAGAAAAAGCACAAATTATGATCGATGCTTTGTGGGATAGGATGAGTTGTAGTTTCGAACGACAGTATGCAGAAATGGTTGGCTATAACGCTTGTCATTTAGGAATGGTACAACAACCAAATGCAAATAGTCCATTGAAAAACAAATTTTATCCTAATGAAATTTTAGTGCGTTTTCATGCTTGCGATCATGATAAAAATAAATTGAATGTTTTTTCAAAGGCAATTGCACAGCTTATTTTAAATGGTCCACAGGGAGTAGCGCCAACAGGGGGGCGTCCTACCATTCAGAAAATATTTGCCTATTGGCCAGCCTTGGTTAAAAAAGAGGATATCGAATTTACCGTTACCTATATCAATGAGCGTGGCGAGCGTCAAGAAAATAGCCTACTTAAGCACCATGATACAGCCATTCAAGAGGTTGTTGATACCGCTACCCAAGTAGCCGATAAACCCATTGACACCGCTTTTAATCTTGCTGAAGATAGCGAGGAACTTACCTTAAGAACATTGTGTTTGGCACGTTCCGGCGATAAAGGGAATAATAGCAATATTGGTGTAATAGCTCGTAATGATGTAATTTATGCTTATCTAAAAGAACAATTAACAGCCTCTTATATTCGTACTATCTTTCAAGACCATTGCAAAGGCAAGGTTTTACGCTATGAAATAGACCATTTAAAAAGTTTCAACTTTATACTTACCGAAACGTTAGATGGAGGAGGAACACGCTCTTTACGTATAGATGCACAAGGAAAAACTTTTGCTGCCGCATTGCTTAATCAAGTGGTAGTTGTTCCTAAAAGGGTGCTACACTCTTTGTCGGAGAAATAGTTGTTAACTTTTGAGAAATAGAAAAGAAGCTATTGCCATTATTGTTTTTCATATTTTAGGATGAGGGCATTTAATTTTTCGATTTGTCTTTTGAAAAATTGATGTCTTATTTTCTCGCCCGTTGTGCTGAGTAAAATCGATTTTTTCTGAAGCCCCTTTACCCATTGTTCGTTTTCTGCATAGAAATGTTTATCGGAACTCCTTATCGAGTTGAAACTCTGATGCGAAATAAAACTCCATTTCTCTTTACCCATATTTGCCAAGATGAGGTTATTCTCTACTAACAGAGAGAATAACCTCTAAA
>CANJWF010000164.1 GCA_947478315.1 Sphingobacteriaceae bacterium
CAATTCTTATCCGATCACGCCAATGCGAAACAATAATACCAATATCAAAAACATTTAAACACCATTCAACTCTTATTTTCGTACAAGGCTATTTTAATCATCGCACCAAGAAAAACACCATAAACCCAATGGCTCTTACTTCACGGAAATTGATTTTTTTCGTTCATGTTGAAGCCCAACATATATAGTGTATGCTCAAACTAAATCTTAAACGTCCGCTGGCTTTTTTCGATCTCGAAACAACAGGCGTCAATATCAGCACCGATAAAATTGTTGAAATTTCTATCCTCAAAGCCATGCCCAATGGTTCAGAAGAAATTAAAACGCTACGTATCAACCCCAATATGCCTATCCCCTTAGAGTCTTCTCTCATTCATGGCATCTATGACGAGGATGTGAAAGATTGCCCAACCTTTAGCGAAGTAGCCAAAGATATTGCCCATTTCATCGACCATGCAGATTTAGCAGGATACAATTCGAACAAATTCGATATTCCGATGCTCATCGAAGAATTTTTACGTACAGGTATAGAATTTGACATAGAAGGACGAAAATTTGTTGATGTTCAAAATATTTTCCACCAAATGGAACCTCGTACACTAGGAGCAGCCTATCAGTTTTATTGTCAGAAACAAATAGAAAATGCCCACTCTGCCGAAGCAGACATTAAAGCAACTTACGAAGTGCTTTTGGCGCAAATAGAACGTTACCAACATCAAGAATGGAAAGATAAAAAAGGAGAAATATCGAAACCCGTTCAAAACAACGTAGAACTGTTGCATGCATTCACTTATAAAAAACAACTCGACTTTGCAGGACGATTAGGCTTTAATGATAAAGGTGAAGAAATTTTTAATTTTGGCAAACACAAAGGAAAACGTATACAAGACATCTTTAACAGCGAACCCAGCTACTACGATTGGATGATGAAAAACGATTTTCCGCTCTACACAAAAAAGAAATTGGAAGAACTAAAAAATAAATGGACCGCTCAAAAATTGAAAGACGCAATGAGCGGATAACCTATCATTTTTTAAGTGCAATAATGGTTACACCTGCAATAACCAATACGTTACCTAATATTTGAATCGAACTTAACCCCTCTCCCAATAAAAAATGAGCCTGTATAATGGTAGACACGGGACCAATGGCACCAATAATCGCTACATTACTACTGCCAATCCGTTTCATACCATAACTAATCAGAAAAGAAGGTATCACAGTAGCAAACAACGCCAAAACAAAAGCATAACCCATCAAACTCGCCGAAAATACTATCGTTGACGTATGCCGATTGAGTAAAAAATGAGCAAATACCCCCGCTGTAGCAAACAACATAGCCAATGCCGTGTAGCGCGTAGCCCCTACCTCTTGTAATAGTTTTCCCGTTCCTACCAAATAAACAGCATAGGTGCAGGCACATAAAAAAATCATTGTAGCACCAAAGTAAAAATGAGCCTGATTGGTAGTTACATACATTTCATGATAAAACGCTAAGAAAACACCCGTGTAAGCCAATACCAATGCTAAAATTTGAAATTTATTAATCTTTTGTTTAAACACCAACACATTGATTAGTAACACAAAACAAGGATACAAAAACAAAATAACCCTTTCCAAACCAGCAGAAACATATTGTAGCCCTATAAAATCGAACAAACTACTAAAATAATACCCCATCAAACCCATTAAAGCTATTTTAACCCACTGTGTACCTGTCAAAGATTTACATTGGGTACGGTAATTAATGACCCAAACAGTAACCACATAAACAGGCAAGGAAAATAACATACGAAGAAACAGTAACGAAACTACATCAATATGAAGATTCAAAAATGCCAACTTCACTAAAATAGCTTTCGTAGAAAATAATATTGCCCCAAAAACCGCTAATAAAAACCCGTACAGAAAATTTTTATTCCATAACATAAAAATGAGACATTTGACTGAAAATTGTTTAAACGCTAATAACTTCTCAACAACTAACCAGCGAATTGGTTACCTATCCAAAATATTACAGATTTTTTGACAAATTTTAAATTTAACAACCTGTTATATAAATTGTTAAGTACTTTTTGAGGGTCGACTAATTAACACTACGGATTACCCCGTAACCACCCCGAAGAAAATGTAAAAACAGTTTTTTAATTTCAAAAACCAATGATAGTAGATTTACAAACTAAAAAAACATAAAATGCACCCTAAGTGTCGGTTCTCACCAACCGATAATAACACCGAAGGTTCTCATGAAGTCCTTACTATAAAAGGAAACACAACTGAATAAATGCTTCGCATTCATGAATACGATTAAAGACAAACACTAATGAATACATCGAAGATGCATGAATACCCTAAGAAAAACAAACACTAATGAATAACCACATTTTAATGAAACGCTACAGTATCATCGTGGCAGGAGGCTCGGGGCAACGAATGAATAACAACCTACCCAAGCAATTTCTGCTTTTAAAAGGTAAGCCTATTCTCATGCACACCATCGATGCCTTTTACCAAACTTTGTCCGATATCTCCATCATTGTTGTTTTACACCCTAACTATCATGAATATTGGAATGAGCTTTGCCAAAAGCACCATTTCTCAACCCCTCATCAACTCATCGATGGCGGTAACACTCGATTCGAATCTGTTAAAAATGGACTTTCTTTAGTAAAAGAAAAAAAATCATTGGTGGCTATACACGATGCAGTACGTCCTTTAATTACCCATAACCTTATCGAAACAAGCTACCAAGAAGCCTTCAAGCATGGAAATGCAATTGCAGCCACCCTATGTAAAGATTCTGTAAGAATGCAATTAAATAACCAACAAAGTAAAATATTAGATAGAAATAAAATCTACCTCATACAAACGCCACAAACATTTAACTATCAAACCTTACAACAAGCTTATCAATTACCCTATTCCGAAAAATTCACAGACGATGCCTCTGTAGTAGAACAAGCTGGCTTTTCAATTTTTCTTATCGAAGGAGAAAATCGCAACATAAAAATCACTTTTCCCGAAGATTTAATTTTTGCAGAAGCTATTTTAAATAGCATTAAACCCGATATTTTTTCAACGTAGCGTAAGCCCAAAAACAGGCTATCAACAACAAAACAGCCCCCATAAAAAACGATATACCCGGAAAAATAACAGGTGCGTTTTTTGAAGTAAATAACGAAAAAGCATTCGTCATCAAAACAGGTCCAACAATAGAAGTAATACTCATCAAACTCGTTAATCCTCCTTGTAATTCGCCTTGCTCATTAGCAGGAATTTGATTCGAAATAATTCCCTGTATAGCTGGTCCAGCAATACCACCCAACGCACAAGGAACCATAATAGCGTACATCATCCAAGTTGTGGATGCAAAAGCAAAAAGCGCATAGGTAATACTAGAAATCAGCAACCCTATATATAAACTTTTTTCTTGTCCTATTTTTGGCAAAATAACCCTAATCAAACCTCCTTGTACAATAGCAACCATTACCCCCACAAAACCCAATGAATAGCCTATTTGAGCCTCTGTCCAATGAAATTGATAAATACCAAAATATGCCCAAACACTTTGTAAAGCGTGACTAGAAACATACACCAATGCTAACACACCAATGAGTCCGAAAATTTTCGGATAACGCTTAAGATGCAAAAAGGTACCTAATGGATTGGCTTTTTTCCACTCAAATAGTCTACGATTTTCGAGAGATAATGATTCGGGAAGAATAAAGAAACCATACAGCGCATTGATAAAACATAACGTAGCGGCAACAAAAAATGGCACCCTAATTCCATAACTACTCAACAACCCTCCTAACACAGGTCCAATAATGAACCCAACACCAAACGCTGCACCAATAAGTCCAAAATTTTGAGCTCTTTTTTCAGGTTCACTAACATCTGCAATATAAGCTGATGCGGTAGTGATACTCGCCCCAGTGATACC
>CANJWF010000165.1 GCA_947478315.1 Sphingobacteriaceae bacterium
CCTGCTACTATGGGCACTCGTTGGGCAACTTTACTCTTAACATATTCTAAAACAGCGACTTTTTCTTTTTTATCGAGTGTGGCAGTTTCTCCAGTTGTACCTAAAGCGACTAAATAATCTACTCCCCCATCAATTAGCGAATTGATTAATTTTCCCAAGGCATCGAAATCAACCTGTTGTGATTGATTAAATGGTGTAACGATGGCAACGCCTGTGCCATAAAATGTTGTGTTCATGTTGCCAATTGTAAATAATGGATAATGGTGTTGACTAATGTATCGGAATGGTGTTGGGCATCAAACATGACGCTGTATATTTTTTGATTTTTGGAATGGTGGTGCCCAATTTTAATTTTTGCTACCACAGACGCTGCAATGTAATTTAGTGTTAATGAATTCGTCGTGTCAATGTTAATTAAGATATCGAATGATTGATTCAAAAAATAAGCTATCCGATTCAATTTAGGCAAATGCTTCCAATCTAAATCTTGCCCAAAGATAATGTCTAAAAATGGTTCTAAAGACTTTGGTGTAATATTTGGGTTTAAACTTAATCCTAAAAGTTGTGTTTTGATGTTGTGTTGTTGTATTAATTTATTTTTAAGGTCTAATGCGGATTGAATATCTTCTGTTTGATGAATGGTAAAAATGATTGCGATAGATTGAGTGTCGCTTAGGGTTAAGGGGCATGGTGGTAAATTTATCTGATGGCTCAATTTTTGGTTGAGTGCCCATTGTCCTAACTTATGTTTGAACAGGTCTACAAAAGTCATATCATTTTTAATAGGTCTTGTTCGGAAATAATTGGGATGTTTAATTGTTGCGCTTTTTCATATTTGGCGGGTCCCATATTATTGCCCGCGACTAGATAATTTAATTTGGAGGAAATGCTGGTTATTACTTTTCCGCCGTGTTGTTCTATCGTGTTTTTCAATTCTTCTCTGCCAAATGTCTCAAAAACGCCCGAGATTACAAAAGTTTTTTGGGCAAATACGTTACTAAGGAGTTCTATGGCTTGTTGATGGGTTTCTAAATTTAACCCCGCTGCTTTTAGTTGGGTAATTAATTGTTGATGGGTTGTATTGGAAAAATAGTGCTGTAGTCCTTGGGCGATACGCTCTCCTATGTCATCAATGGCTATTAGCTCTTCTTGGGATGCATTCATTAAGTGGTCTATTGTTCTGAAATGCTTCACTAGTTTTTGAGCTACGGTTTCTCCTATATATCTAATGCCTATGCCGAATAGTACTTTTTCAAATGGTTGTTTTTTAGAATCTTCTATGCCTGTTAAAAGATTATTGACGGAACGCTCTCCTAAGCGGTCTAGATTTAATAATTGATCTTTGTGGTGTTTAAGTTGATAAATATCGGCAATGGTGCGAATGAGTTGCTGTTGATATAGCATTTCTATTGTTTCTGCTCCTAATCCTTCGATATTCATGGCTTTTCGACTGCAAAAGTGTTGCAATTTACCGATAATTTGAGGGGGGCATTGGTCTTCGTTTGGACAGTAATGTTGGGCTTCTCCTTCTTTTTTGATTAAAGGTGCTTTGCAGGCTGGGCAGTGGGTAATAAATGGGATAGGTGAGGCATCAATATGACGTTTTTGGGCATTGACACGAATAATTTTAGGGATGATTTCTCCTCCTTTTTCTATGCACACGGTATCGCCCTCAAAAAGATTTAAACGTTCTATTTCGTTCGCGTTGTGTAGGGTTGCTCTTTTTACAGTGGTGCCTGCTAAAAGCACTGGTGTTAGATTGGCAACAGGAGTTATGGCTCCTGTGCGACCTACTTGGTAGTCGACGTGGAGTAAAGTGGTTTCGACTTGTTCTGCTTTGTATTTGTAGGAGATAGCCCATCGTGGAGATTTGGCGGTAAATCCTAATTCTTGTTGTTGTGCGTATTGATTGACTTTGATGACGATGCCATCGATGTCATAACTAAGTTGTGCGCGTTTGTATTCCCAAGTTTGAATGAATGTAATAACTTGGTCTATATTTTGGCAGAGTTGTACGTGTTCTGCTGTGGGGAACCCCCATTTTTTGATGGCTTGTAGACTCTGCTGATGTGTTTGGTGAATGGGTGTTTGGGTATATAAAAAGTATAATAAACAGTCTAGTGGTCGTTTGGCTACTTCTGCGGAATGTTGTAGCTTGATGGTGCCTGCGGCAAAGTTACGGGGATTGGCATAGGGGGGCTCTTCGTTTTCGATTCGTTCTTGATTGAGTTTTTCGAAGGCTTTGCGATGCATAAAAATTTCGCCTCGTATTTCAAATTCTGGTGGATAGTCGTTGCCTAATAGCTGCTGGGGGATGGTTCTAATGGTTTTTACATTTTGGGTAACATCGTCACCTTTGGTGCCATCTCCACGTGTAACGGCTCTTAATAGTTTTCCATTTTGATAGGTAAGACTGATAGAGAGTCCATCAAATTTTAATTCGCAAATGTATTCGGGGGTTATTCCCAATGCTTTTGTAACACGTTGGTCGAAATCTCTTAGTTCTTGCTCGCTATAGGTATTGCCTAAAGAGAGCATGGGGTATTTGTGTTTGACGGTTTGAAAAGTTTTGTTAACCTCCCCTCCTACTTGTTGGGTGGGTGAATGGGGCGATAGGAATTGGGGATATTGTTGTTCTAATTGTTCGAGTTTTTTGAGTTTTTGATCGAAATCGAAGTCTGAAATAGTGGGATTTGCCAACACGTAATAGTTATAATTGTGTTGATTGATTTCTTGGATGAGTTGTTGAATGTTTTGTTCGACTTGATGAACGGACATATATTACGTGAATTTTTAAAATGGCGTATAATAAAGGAATGTGAACATGTCAATTGTTTGTGTTAGCAATAAATTGGCTATGTGCTAGTTACAGTTATTGCGCTTTAAAGGGTGCGATGGTTAAACCTACATCTAATATTTCTTTTAGGGGGTTGTCTCTCATATTTTGTTCTATTTCGAAATAGTAGATTCCGTTAGCGGGGAATTGGAATTGTTTTTTAACAACTGCTTGATAATTAATAATATTGCCGGAGCCGAGGCCTATCCATTGTCCGTCGGGGTGGGCAAGTGTAAATTCTAGGCGACGAGTGACGCGTTTTTTATCGGGATTGATTTGGTGAATGAGCACAAATAGATTAGCGTATCGGTAACTGGCTGTGTGACGGAAGTTAACAAATAGGTTGTAGGGCACTTGGTGATTGTTTACTTGCACTTTGAAAATGGCTTTGTCTGCATAACGCCACTGCCGATTTTCAATGATTTTATTTTCTTCTAATAAAGTTTCTTGACGACAGGATTGCATCAAAAAAATGGTTGATAGTAACCCGATGACAAGGCAACGTTTTAGCAGGTTATGGATAGGTTGTTGAATCATTATCTCCAAATAAAATTATACAAGATAGTTGATGTAAATATGGGTCGTATATTCAGAATATATGATGGCTTTAAAAATGTAATTTATTGCCTCATCGTTATAATTAAAGGCTTGCTGTGCATTACTTTTTTTATTCGTTTTTGTTTGTTATTTCGGTTGTATTTAATTTTTCATAGGGCATTCATGACTGCGAAGTGCTGATTATCTTCGATGTATTCGTAAGTGATTTTATTTTTAAGACTTGAATTTTGGGTGTCATTATCGATTGGTGTAATACGCCCGCTCATGGGCATTTTTTATATTGATTTAGAGACTGTTTAAATTTTCCTTAAAAGTTTTTATAAGAAACCAAAAAGCTTTAGTTCGCCAACGCTCATGTCTCTACTTTTTTTCTCCGCAAAAAAAAGTAGCAAAAAAGCTCGCCGCTGTGGATTTTTCTTTGAAAGTAAGTGCTTAAGCAATTACCTGCGAACCGAAAATTCCAAAGGCGGCAAATGTCGATGATTTAAGAGGCAGTGATGTTGCATTACGAAA
>CANJWF010000166.1 GCA_947478315.1 Sphingobacteriaceae bacterium
ATTTTCAACAGCTAAGAACAAACGGCAAAGATGTTTTTGAAGAAGTAATTATTAAATCGCAACAATGGGGGGGAGATAACCAATTAATGTATGTGGTAGGAGCAACTCACCCAACGTATTTCAAAAAAATCAGAAATTTGGCACCCTCGCATTTTTTATTAGTACCAGGATTAGGTGTACAAGGAGGTAACCTAACTGATATTTGTCAATTTGGATTAAATGACGATTGCGGTTTGTTAGTTAATGCCTCTCGTTCGATCATATATGCTTCTAACGAAAATAATTTTGCAGAAAAAGCAAGATACGAAGCAGAAAAAATACAATTAGAAATGAAATCCATTCTTTCCGAAAGACTCGGATGGTAAATTAATCACAATTATCGGCTTACTGTTTATGATTTCAGAAGATTTTTTGCACTATGTGTGGCAATTTGGGCTTTTCAATCGTACATATCTTAGTACTATCAATAGTAGAGATGTATTGCAAATATTAGTTGTAGGCGTACCCAATAGAGATGCAGGTCCTGATTTTTATCATGCGAAGATTAAAACTTCGCATGAAATATTGGCAGGCAATATAGAAATTCATGTTCGTTCATCAGACTGGCAAAAACATAAGCACCATCTCGATGCTGCCTATGATAATGTAGTGTTACACGTAGTTTACGAATACGACAAGCCTACACTACGTTCAGATGGCACCATCGTTCCTGTATTAGAATTAAAAAACCGCATCTTCCCTCATGTAATCGAAAAAAGCAACTATTTATTACAAAAAAAAACGACTTGGATTCCCTGTGAGCAACAAATCGGCTCTATCAACAAAATTTCGATAGATGGTTGGCTATCACGTTTATTAGTAGAACGTTTAGAACATAAGTTAGCGAACATAAACGAATGCTTAACGGAACAAAAAGGAAGTTGGGACGATACATTCTATATTTTTCTTGCTCGTAATTTTGGATTCAAAATCAATGGACTACCTTTTGAGATGTTAGCAAAATCCTTGTCTCAGGTCTTATTAGCCAAACACAAACAAACACCTTTACAAATAGAAGCACTCATATTCGGACAGGCAGGTTTTTTAGAGGGTACTTTTAAAGACGAATACCACCATCTCCTACAACAAGAATATCAGTTTTTACAACAAAAATATGAACTCAAACCCCTCAACATAAGTATTTGGAAATTTATGCGCACTCGCCCTCAAAATTTCCCAACCATACGCTTGGCTCAATTTGCAACACTCGTCAATCAATCCAATCATTTGTTCTCAAAGATAATAAGCACAGAAAATGTACAAGAAATTCGCAAATTATTTACCAAAATAAAATCAACTCATTATTGGCAGAATCACTACCGTTTTGACAGCGATACGCCCACTTTTTCCAATAAAACCTTAGGTAAAAATGCTATTGACAATATTTTGATTAATACAATTGCTTTATTTTTATTCGCATACGGCAAACACATGGGCAGTGAAATCTACATGGATAGGGCAATTGAATTATTAGAAAATATACCTGCTGAAAAAAACGCTATTATTACACAATTCAACGCATTAGGAATTAAGTACCATTCAGCATTTTACTCTCAAGCATTATTACAACTAAAGAATAACTACTGCGACCCAAAGAAGTGCTTAACCTGCGGTATTGGTTCAATCATTATTCAAAAAAAATAATTAACAAATGATTCAAAAAATTTCAACCTATTTCGAACGACAATCATTTGGAGTTTGCACCTATTTAGGAGAACGTTTTAACGTTTCTATTTTTAGAATTAGATTGTTGTTTATCTACGCCTCTTTTTTAAGTATTGGTGTTCCCTTAATAATTTATTTCGTAGGCGTAATCCTATTAGACATGAGAAGAATATTTAAAAGCAGAAATAAAGTTTGGGAATAATCATTTTATCAAATTCTTATAAACCCTAAACAACAACAAGCGATATGGAAGAAAAAATAAAAAAATACATAGAAAAAAATAAACAACGATTCTTAGATGAACTATTCGAACTCTTGCGTTATCCTTCCGTGAGCGCAGCCCCAGAGCATCGGCAAGACATGGTTAACACGGCAAAACATGTAGCACAAAAATTAACAGACGCAGGCGCCTCTCACGTAGAATTATTTCCTACACAAGGACATCCCATTGTCTATGCCGAAAAAATCATTGACGCAACACAACCAACCATACTAATATATGGTCATTACGACGTACAACCACCAGAACCCCTTGAATTATGGCAAACACCACCTTTTGAACCAACCTTACTAGACGGAAAAATCTTTGCCCGTGGTGCTTGTGACGACAAAGGACAGTTTTACATGCACGTAAAAGCATTTGAAACCATGATGCAAACCAATACCCTCTCTTGTAACGTTAAATTTATCATTGAAGGAGAAGAAGAAGTTGGTTCAGACAATTTAGCCCAGTTCGTCAATGAGCATAAGCAACGTTTACTAGCAGACATCGTGCTGATTTCAGACACAGCAATGATTAGCTTAGAAACCCCATCTATTGATATTGGCTTAAGAGGACTTGCTTATGTAGAAGTTGAAGTTGTAGGACCTAACCGCGATTTACATTCAGGTGTATACGGCGGAGCTGTAGCAAATCCGGCTATTATCTTAGCAAAGATGATTGCATCATTGCACGATAGCAATAACCACATTACGATACCTGGTTTTTACGACGACGTAGAAAATCTTACCGAAGAAGACCGCGATTTATTAAACAAGGCACCTTTTGATGAAGAAGGTTATAAAAGAGACTTAACAATAAAAGACATTTGGGGAGAAAATGGTTACACCACCATAGAACGCACAGGAATTAGACCTACATTGGACATAAATGGTATTTGGTCGGGATACATCGGCGAAGGAGCAAAAACCGTTTTACCATCCATCGCATCGGCCAAAATATCGATGCGATTAGTCCCCAATCAGCAATCTGAAAAAATTGCACAGGCATTTAAGACTCATTTTGAAAAATTAGCACCCAGCAGCGTTAGTGTACATGTGAAAGTATTACACGGAGCAGAACCCGTAGTAATACCCACCAACTCCATAGCCTATCAAGCAGCAGCCAAAGCCATACAAACCACTTTTGGTAAAAGACCAATTCCCGTTCGAGGAGGAGGGAGTATCCCTATCGTTGCCTTATTTGAAAAAATATTAGGTATTAAAACCATATTATTAGGTTTTGGACTAGACAGCGACAACTTACATTCGCCCAACGAAAAATTCGAAGTAACCAACTATTTCAAAGGTATTGAAACAATACCCATGTTTTATCGTTATTTCTCAGAAATGAAATCGCAAGTACATTGAAATTTACCGATAAACGCACATTTTCTAAACAAGGATAATAAATTTGTTAAACCTAATATCTAACAAATAAAAATCTTTATCGAAATATATTGATATTTCAGATAAAAAGATTTATTTCGTCCTTTGGCTTAATAACTTTCTATGTAAACATTTATACGCTTTAAAATCAATGACAACTCAAAAGAAAAACGAGAAAAATAAAACAACTAACGAAAAAGCTAAAGCTGATTTAGGTAAACAAAACGAAAAGTCAGATGCTAACAACAAGGTGATAAAACCTATTTTAGACGATGACGATGATTTTGATATGCCATTAGACTCCGAATTTGGTCTCGATGAAATAGGAGATTTTGATGATGATGATTTTTGAGCTTAAATACTAAAAACAGAAGGGCATCCCAAAAAACTGGATGCTTTTCTGCATTTTACACGATGCCTAAATAAATTCTTTAAAGCCGTATATCTCATCTCACTTGCATAAAAACAATACTTTTAGGTACTAAATTAAAATTCAATGATAGTAGTTGAAGTTAAAACCAGCACACAAGCACAAGAATTTTTAGAAGTAC
>CANJWF010000167.1 GCA_947478315.1 Sphingobacteriaceae bacterium
ACTTGTTTAGCTCTTTTTTTTGATAATTCGAGATTGGCATTTTCTTCGCCTGTGTTGTCTGTGTGACCAGAGATTTCGATACAAAGGATTGGGTTTTGTTCCATAAAGGATACAATTTTCTTTAACTCGGGCTCGGATGCGGCTAATAGTTCGTGTTGATTGGGTTCGAAAAAGGTGTTTTTTAAATTTACTTTACTGCCAATTTGTATTCTTTGTAGTCTGGCGTTGAATTGATAGGGCTTGATATACTTTGTAGTGTCTATTGGAGTGAAATTATCGGAATAAAACAGGTATTCGTCTTTATTGATATTGATTGCATACACTTTTCCTGGTTGGAGTGTGACTAAAAATGTGCCATTATCTTCGTCTGTTTCTCCTGAAAATAAGATGTTATTGGTATTAATGTCTGTTATTTCTACGGAGGCATTGAGTGTTTTTTTGCTGATGGAATCTGTTACTAAGCCTTTAATGTAGGTAAGTGCTTGTGGGCGCAGCGTGTCGGGGAGTTCGAATCGAAAAATATCCATTTTGCCATTTCCTTGGAGTTTGTCTGATGCAAAGTATGCAGTTTTTCCGTTGCTACTTACGGAAAGTCCGCTTTCTTCCCCATAAGAGTTGATGGGATAACCAAAATTGATAGGTTTTTGCCAAATATCTTTTTCGTTTTTTCTACTTAGAAATAAATCCTGTTTTCCCATTCCTTGCCATCCGTCGGATGCGAAATAAAGTGTTTGATTGTCGGGATGAATGAATGGGGATATTTCATTGTAGGGTGTATTGATGTTGGTGCCTAAATTTTGTGGTTCTGTCCATGCGGCATCGTCTTCGTTAAAGGCACTATACCAAATGTCGTAGCCTCCACTTCCTCCTTTTCGGTTGCTAACGAAATAGAGGGTTTTTCCATCGCCACTTATGGAAGGTTGAGATTCCCATTCTGATGTGTTAATGGGTGGACCAATGTTAATGGGGGGGCTCCATTCTTTTCCATTTTTCTGACTGATGTAGATATCGCATCTTCCTATTCCATCGGGTCTATTACAGGCGGTGAAAAATAATAGTTTTCCATCTGGAGAGATACAGTGTGCTCCTTCGTTATAGTTGGAGGTATTGATTTTATCGCTTAAGCTTATGCTTGTAGACCATTGTCCGTTAGGAGTTTTGGTACTGATGTAAAAGTCTTCGTTATCATGTATTCTGCGGGTAAAAATTAGTGTTTGTTCGTCGGCTGTGATGGTTGGGAGGTATTCATCATTTGCTGTATTGATATTGCTTCCTAAATTGATTGGATGAAACTTGATGGGTTGTTTGGTGATTTCTAATGCGAAGGCGCAGTCATCGAGATATTTTTCGGCTTTTGTTTTTTTGTCTGGAGTAATGTCTTTGAAGGTTAGATATTTATTGAAATGTTCGTCTGCTTCGGTGTATAATCCTAAATCTAATTCGGCGTCGGCTAAGTAAAACCAAATTTTAGATAAGGAGTCGGGTTTCATGGTTACTACTTGGGTATAATATTTACGTGTTTTTTGAGGGTCATTGACGGCAATTCTATAAATATCTCCTAATCGGATGATGGGGTCTATGAATGTGGTGTCGTAATTGATGCTTGTTTCTAATTCTTTGATGGCATCGTTAAAGAGTTTTTGGTTAAGTAATGAGGTTGATTTATCGAAATATTTTTGTGCTTTTGGGCGTGATTGGGGGAATAAGCTGTTTTTATCCCAAATTTTTAGAGAATCTGATGTTTTTTTTGTGCTTTCTTCGAAAGAATAAATTTTGCTAATGTTTGTAGATTTTAGTACGTATTTGGCAATGGCACTATGAGTGCTTGCTGTTAACAATAGGGATAG
Organism: Sphingobacteriaceae bacterium; assembly: GCA_947478315.1. Taxonomy (GTDB): domain Bacteria; phylum Bacteroidota; class Bacteroidia; order Sphingobacteriales; family Sphingobacteriaceae; genus CANJWF01. Next base: position 1,848 of record CANJWF010000167.1, read on the forward strand.
ATAAATGAAATATCGAATATTCATGTGGATGTATTTTGGGGAATGGTATTTTTTAGGGAATGTTCATGTATTTGTGACTTTGTAATGAAATTCTCCACTGTGGATTTTTTTTAATGTATTGAATGATTTCGGGTAGCATGATGGTGGCTTTTGACCATTCTGGCTGTAAAAAAAGTTGACAATTGGGGGATACGTGTTGTGCGTGTTTTTCTGCCCAATCAAAATCGGTATGGTTGTATATAATAATTTTTAATTCTCCAGCTTGTGTGTATACGTTTGGTAAGGGTGCTTTGAATTTTTTTGGAGATAGACAAATCCAATCCCATATTCCACTTAATGGGTATGCTCCAGATGTTTCTATAAAGGTTTGAATATTTTGGGCTTTCAATGCCTTTGTTAGTGGGTCGAGATTGTATAGTAATGGTTCTCCTCCTGTGATGACGGCAACTTTTCCTGGATATTTATTGGCTTGTTCTACGATCTTGTTTATGTCTGTTAATGCGTGTAGTTCTGCATTCCAACTTTCTTTTACATCACACCAATGGCAACCGATATCACATCCACCTAAACGTATAAAGTAGGCTGATTTACCGCTATGGTAGCCTTCTCCTTGCAGGGTATAAAACTCTTCCATGAGGGGAAGTAATGAGCCATTTTCGGGAATTGTTAGCATGAATTTTGATGAAAGATGATATTGGACGAATTTACAATTTAATTGTTTGTCTATTGTAGGCAATTGTTTTTACCATCCGGGCATAAAGTTGAGTCCAAACACCCATGAGTTAAGTCCTTGAATTTGAAATGGTCTTGCATAATAAGGTTCTAATACCAATGCGCCGAAGATATTAATTCGCAGTGATATACCTGCGCTGGTTACTGGAATGCGATAATTGGCTATATCCTTTTCGTTGGGCATTTTTGAGTTGAAGAGGATGGTAGAGTTGCCATACCAAGCTAACCCAGAGTCGAAAAAGATAGATAAATCGGTGAAAAGTAATTTGGAGGGAATGATGGCTAACTTTGCTGGTCCTGTGAAAGGTACTCTTATTTCAAAGTTTACTAGTGCCATACGGCTTCCCATTAGGTTGTTTGGGCTAAATGTATCGTTGAGTCCTACGTTGTTATAAAAGGAACTGCCTTCGTATCCTCGGATAAAAAATGGATAACCAAGATATAGGGGGTATAGTTTGTTATTATCGTTGCCGTAGCGTTGGTAGGTGTAACTTCTAAAAGCGAAAGTGAATGGTTTGATGCGGTAATATTTTCGGTAGTCGAGTGTGAATGCGCTGATATTGTATCCTCCAAACATTTGCTCTATTCCGAACCGGTAACGAAAACCTTCTAAGGGTGTTGCTGTGACTCCAGAGTAGGAATTATCACCTACAAATGCGGTGCTTATTTGATTGACTACAAATGATTTAAAACTAATGCCGTATTGATTAGAGGCATCGGATAAATTCATTTTAGTTTGGTCTGAGTAGGGGGGGGCGAGGTTGCCATTTTTATCGTAATAGGTGTTATAACTGTCTATGCGATAGCTATAGTAGGAGAGTGCTGTTCCTATTTCGAAACGGTTGACTTTGGAAATAGGATATGAACTGAAAATGGATACTTGTTCTTCGAAAGTACGGATGAGGTCTAAACGAAGGTTTTTTAGAGAATCTGTTCCTGGAATTGGATCAACGAGTACTCTATTCCATCGTTGGTAGGGTATGTGGGATATGCCGACACCCCAATTGATTCTGTTTTTTTGATTGATATAGGCAATTTGTGCTCCGAAATCGTAAATCTGTCCGTTTACGGCTAAGGCTGCTAATATTTTGTTTCTGCCTAAAATATCGCTAAATATGCCTTGGATACCGCTGTTTAATCCTGTTCCGAATCGGCTTACTGAAATTCCCATGCCGTTTCCCGCGATATAGTCTAATTTGAATTTGGGTTTGTAGGTAATGGTTTTAATAGAATCGTTGGATATTTTAGGTTGTTGTCCGAATAAATCAAGGTTATTTTTAATAATTTCTGCTGCGCTTGTTCTTATGGGGG
>CANJWF010000168.1 GCA_947478315.1 Sphingobacteriaceae bacterium
TATCTAAAGCGGCGAATTGCTCATAAGTAATAATGGGTTTTGTATGAGTCTCAATAGTTTCATTTTCGCCAATCTGATGGGTAGGAACAATAACATTGGCGATGGTCATATTTCTTTTTTGGATGAGTTTATCTATTTGTTTTGTTATTTGTTCATCTTCTATTTTATTGAACAATAACTGTGTTATGTTCAATTGATGCCCATTCATGAATACAATTTCTTCGTCCCATAAAAAACCTGATGTACTTACATTAAGCATTTCGAAGATAGTGCGAGATGCTGTGGGCAAAAAAGGTTGTAATGTTTTTGCTAAATGAGCAATTATATACAAACAATTATGCAACACTTCTTTGGCTTTTTCGGGATGTGTTTTAATGGTTTTCCAAGGTTCGTTTTCGGTTAAATAACGATTCCCCAAACGAGCTATCTCTAGGGCGGTACTCTGCGCTTGCCTAAATTTGTATTCATGAATGTATTGCTCTAAATCGGCATAAATAATATTGATTTGTTGCTTAATAGCCTCGTCACTCAATTCGATTTTTGTTTCGCCGTCTACCTTACCATCATAGAATTTGTGCATGAGTACCATTACTCTGTTTACCAAATTACCTATGATTGCTACCAATTCGTTGTTTACCCTTGCTTGATAAGTTGCCCAAGTAAATTCACTATCACCTGTTTCGGGAGCAATGGCAGTGAGCACGTATCGTAATTCATCTATTTTATCGGGAAAATCTTCCAAATATTCATGCATTTCTATACTCCAACCACGACTGGTAGACATTTTATCGCCTTCCAAATTCATAAACTCATTAGCGGGGACATTATCTGGCAAAATATAATCGCCATGTGCTTTCAACATCACTGGAAAAACAATGCAGTGAAAAACAATGTTATCTTTCCCTATAAAATGCACCAATTTTGTTTCGGCATCTTTCCAATACAATTCCCAATCTTTACCATGGTCTAAGGCCCATTGTTTAGTGGCAGAAATATAGCCTATTGGTGCATCAAACCAAACATATAATACTTTACCATCTGCTTCAGCTAAGGGTACTTTAATGCCCCAATATAAATCACGAGTTACCGCTCTAGCGTGTAAACCCCCATCTATCCAACTCTTACATTGGCCGTACACATTACTTCGCCAATCATTTTGATGGGTTTCTAAAATCCATTTTTTTAACCAATTTTCATACTTATCTAAGGGTAAATACCAGTGTTTAGTAAGTTTTAGAATCGGTTTTTGCCCGCTTAGGGTAGAATGTGGGTTAATCAACTCTTCAGGACTCAGAGAACTTCCACACTTTTCGCATTGGTCTCCATAAGCCTCCTCATGTCCACATTTAGGACAAGTTCCTTGTATATATCTATCCGCCAAAAAAGTTTGTGTCTCTTCGTCGAAATATTGTTCAGCTGTTTTCTCTACGAAAACACCTTTTTGGTATAAGTTAGTGAAAAATTCTTGCGCAGTTTGATGATGAATAGTTTCGCTGGTACGGTGATAGATATCAAATGAGATACCCAATTTCTCAAAACTATTTTTATTAAGCTGGTGATATTTATTAATGATAGCTTGAGGGGTAGTTTGTTCCTTAATTGCTTGATTAGCAATAGCAGTTCCATGCTCATCGGAACCGCAAACGAAAAGCACATCCTTTCGTTGTAAACGCAGATAACGAGCATAAATATCAGCGGGAATATAAGCACCTGCTAAATGACCTATGTGTTTGGGACCATTGGCATAAGGTAATGCGGCCGTAATAGTATAACGCTTCGGTTGAAATGGATTCAAAACAATATAATTTGAAGTAGTTATCGTTTATTTAATGAGGCAAAGATATTTAATAATGTGCTAATTTTATGACGACTTTTCGCTTGGGTATATTACCGTTCAATTATCTAGATAAAATTTGCACGAAATATAAAATTCAAAAGTTTCGGTTAAATGAATGAAGTGCTTAAAATAAATACTAACGAATAATTATATCCCAAACAGTTACTATCTAAAAATCTCTAAAAAAATTAACCAGTTTTTAAAATTATGTTAACACCTCCATCACTCCAAAAAGGGGATAAGATTGCCATTGTTTGCCCAGCTAAAAAAATAACAGGTAATATAGAACCTGCCATAAAATTGTTAGAATCTTGGGGATTAACGGTCATTTTAGGTAAAACAGTATTCTCTTCCTATTATCAATTTGCAGGCGATGATGAACAGAGAACAAAGGATTTTCAAGATTTTCTCAACGACCCAAGTATTAAAGCCATCATTGCGGCACGAGGCGGATATGGGTCTGTACGTATTATTGATAAGCTGAGTTTCGACTTGTTTTTACAACATCCAAAATGGATTGTCGGATTTAGTGATATTACCGTTTTTCATGCACATATCGAACGTAACTTTCAACTATCTACCATACATGGTCAGATGCCATTAACAATGGCCGATTCACAACCTTTGGGATTAGAAACTTTGAGAAAAGCACTTTTTGGCGAATCGTTAACGTATCAGTTTCCTATACATCCTTTAAACAGAAATGGAAATTGTGTAGGAAAGGTTATAGGAGGCAACTTATCTATACTTGTTAACTTATTGGGTTCTGTTTCGGACATGGACTATACCGATAAAATCCTGTTTATTGAAGATGTAGGTGAGCAACTCTACGCTTTAGATCGTTTACTTTGGACATTGAAACGAGCAAATAAATTAACCTCGTTAAAAGGATTAGTAGTTGGTAGTTTTACAGCACTAAAAGATGATGATAAAGAACCTTTTGGGAAAAGTGTAGAGGAAATTATTTTCGAAAAAGTAGAAGAATATAATTATCCCGTTTATTTCAATTTTCCAGCAGGACACCAAACTAATAATCAAAGCATCATCTTAGGAAAAGAACTAAGCCTAAACAGTGAAAATGAACAAATTATCGCTTACTATAACTAACGTTAATAACGTAACGGTCTGTTTTTTCTCATGTTATAGAGTATAAGATACTGTCGGTGATAAACGGTAGCATTAGGTCTAATAGGAGACCAACGACGAGGGTTAGGTAACACCGCTGCAATCAACGAGGCTTGATTACGAGTTAATTTACGTGCCGATTTTTTAAAGAAGTTTTGCGCAGCAGCCTCAGTACCATAAATACCGTCGCCCATTTCTATCACGTTCACATACATCTCCATAATACGTCGCTTACTCCAAAAAATTTCTATTAGCAATGTAAAATAAGCTTCAAATCCTTTGCGAATCCACGAACGACCAGGCCATAAAAACACATTTTTGGCTGTTTGTTGCGAAATAGTACTTCCCCCTCTTACCTTCTTGCCTCTTTTATTTTTCTGATACGCACGTTCAATAGCGTTAAAATCAAATCCATAATGATCAAAAAAACGCTGATCTTCAGCTGCAACAACTGCTTTTTGCATGTTCCGAGAAATATCTTCAAGCGAAACCCAACGATAGTCTATTTTCCAAGTCTTACCTTCCACTTTTCGTTCAACAGCTCGTTGAACCATAAGCCAAGTAACTGGCACAGGAATAAATCGATATATAATAACCCATAGAATAGTAGTACCTAAAAATAGCAAACAAATTTTCTTGAGAAGTTTAAAAAGAATTGCCACGATAGGATTAATAATTAGCTGAAAATTTATTGGTTATTTAACATTTTTTATCCGCTGTTCAATAGCGGTAGTGGAGTAACCCGGTAAATAGTTAATAGTTTTTACTTGCCCTCCTTTCGATAAAACAAAATCAGCCCCCACAATACCATCAATCGTATAATCAGCACCTTTTACTAACACATCTGGATTTAACGATTCTATTAGATTAAGAGGTGTATCTTCATCAAATAACA
>CANJWF010000169.1 GCA_947478315.1 Sphingobacteriaceae bacterium
ATAAAGATACAGGAGGAGTAGAATTTACCCCAAAAAGTAGTAAACAAATACTCCCCATACACTTGACTTCTTCAATCGTAAAAACACTATCGAGTTTAATTTTCTATTTAAAATACATAGCACAACATAACGATTTAGTTATTATCGATGAACCCGAAATGAACCTCCATCCAGACAATCAAATCGTACTAACAAAAATATTTGGCAAAATGCTGAATAAAGGTTTAAGATTAATAATAAGCACTCATAGCGATTACATTATAAGAGAGTTCAATAATCTCATTATGGCATCGTCTGAAAATGTAAGCGAAAATTTAAGAAAAAAATTAGGTTACGAATTCAGTGAAACTATACAACCCAAAAATGTGGGAGTTTACTATTTTCATTTTCGAAAAATGGCTAAAACAACAGCTAAAAAAGTGATTGTAAAACAACTGGAAATAACCAATACTGGTTTTGATATAGAAAGTATAGACGAAGAAATAGACCATCAAAACAATCGAGCTCAACATCTATATGCTTGTGTAAATCAATTAGGTGATAATAATGAGTAATAATTTAGTTAAAATACAAGAATGTATTACAGCAGATGCTCTTGTAAAAGACGATAAATATCTCGTGGAACCAGCCAACAAAACAAAACAAAATCGCACGAACATAAAATTATCTACCAATAGTCAGTATTTACTTTATAGTTTTGAGCAAATAAAAAAACCTTTATTCCCTTTTTTTAACAACTCGAATAATCCGCCGACTGGATTAAATGCTATAGCAGATTATGTAGTATTCACAGATAAACATGTATTCGTAATCGAATTAAAAGGCAATAAAAATCCCGAATCTCAACTATGGGCAACCAAACAATTAGTAAAATATCTAATCAATTCCATCAATAGAGTTTCTAAAATCAATTATGAACCCGAAATAAGAGGTTTATCTAATTCAACTCACCCAAAATTTAGACCTTCTACTAATGTTGGAAAAAACCCATACGATTCTCACGAAAACGCTAAAATAAACCAAGAAGAACTTATTTTAGATTATTATATGCAATAAATATGCTTTACCTCTATCTAAAAGCCATACATATTGTGTTTGTTGTCAGTTGGATGGCAGGATTGTTTTACAGTGTCCGCCTATTTATCTACCATACAGAAACCAACCAAAAAACCGAACAAGAAAAACAAATTCTGTTTGCACAGTTTAAAGTGATGGAACAAAGGCTATGGAATATCATTACCACACCTGCCATGCTCATCACCATATTGGCAGGCTTAAGTATGATTTACATAAACCCCTATCTGCTGCAAACAGACTGGATGATACTCAAATTATTATTTGTAGCACTCCTAATCACCTATCATTTCATTTGCCAAAGAATCATTAAAAAACTCAAGAACAACCAATTTACATGGACTTCGACGCAATTACGCCTTTGGAATGAAGTAGCCACACTCCTTTTAGTGGCCATCGTATTTACCGTAGTACTCAAATCAACAACAGACTGGATGAAAGGCGTTATCGGACTCATCGGATTAGGGATAGCGATCATGATAGCCGTAAAATGGTATAAAAACTATCGCATCCGACATGAAGCCTAAACCATTATCCTACTATTCGAAATGTATTTTTCACGCATGCAACCGTTTCAAGTGGTTGAATACGAGTTGTGTATTATTTTTTATTACTCAGCTATTTATTCTTTCTCTTCCCGCTCAAATCAATAATACCAATTTAAGTTACCCTTTTAGACCAGAAAGTACACGTAAAGACAAGCTATATCTATCCATCAACCAATTTAACTATTTAAGAAATTACGAATTTTTTAACGACACACAAGACGGTTATACCCTGTTTGGTTCACATATTGCGCCCCAATTATTTTACTATCCGGATTCCAATTTGCTCATAACAGGTGGTTTGTTCGCCAGAAAAGATTTTGGCAGAAACGAATTCACCGACTTACAACCCTTATTTTCCATAAAATATCAAAAAAACAACCTCACGCTCATCAATGGCGTGTTAGAAGGTAGCACTCAACACCATTATATCGAACCCCTGTTAGATGTAGAATACCGCATTACCCATCCCAACGAATATGGCACACAGTTTATCTACGCAGGGGAAAAATTTCAGGTCGATGCTTGGATAAATTGGTTGCAGATGCAATACAAGTATGAAAACATCAAAGAAAAAATTTTAGGTGGATTGTCGACCAATTTTGCCTTATATAAAACCAAAAATTGGAATATTACACTCCCATACCAATTGATTGGTTTTCACCAAGGAGGACAAATTGATACTGCTAACCAACCCCTAAAAACATTTTTCAACCAAGCCTTAGGGCTAAATTTTAATGCAACATGTAGAGGATTTTTTCAATCTATCAATTTATCGACCTATTACACATTATCTAACGACCAATCGAACGCTTCGGTAATTGTATTTAAGACAGGAAATGGTATTTATTGCAATGCCAACGTGTTATCTAAATGGGGAAGTTTAGGTTTATCCTTTTGGGATGGTTATCAGTTTTATGCACCTAGGGGTATGCCTATTTTTCAGTCTATTTCAAGTAAAATATATGAAGAAGGTAGAATACAAAACGAACGTAAACTACTATTTATACGATACGCTTATCAGCATCAACTAACGCAGCACCTATATTTCGATATTCGTTTTGAACCTTATATGGATTTAAACGAGTCTAATAAACATTTTGAATTATACCACTCGATGTTTTTGGTTTATAAACAAGAATTTAAACTCAGTAAATGAATAAATTATTTTTGAGGAACAAATTTTAAAGAAATAGAGTTCACACAATGACGAATATTTTTGGAAGTTAATTGCTCTCCCTCAAATACATGTCCTAAATGACCTCCACATTGCGCACATACAATTTCCACTCTCTGACCATCGGCATCTCGCAATCTTAGCACTGAACCTTTAATCTCATCATCGAAACTAGGCCAACCACAATGAGAATCAAACTTATCAGCTGAACGATATAAAGGTGTTTCGCAACGCTTACACACATAAATACCTTTCGCTTTATAATTCGTATACACACCCGTAAAAGGGTATTCGGTTCCCTTATGAATAATAACACGCTCCTCTTCTTGACTCAAATCGTTATATTTTTTCATCGTTTTTTGTTTAAGGCTGCTTTGCGCAACAACAGTCGCACAAAGCAAACTTAAAACAATCCAATAATAGGTTTGCTTCTTCATGCTAACATTTTTGACAAAATAAAGTCAATTTACATAAAGTATCGCTTGCCATTATTTTTAAGTTGTTGTAATGCAAAAACTAAAGTATCTATATCTGAACACGTATTATAAAATGCCAAAGAAGGGCGCACGGTACTCTCCAAACCAAATCGTCTCAAAATAGGTTGTGCACAATGATGCCCTGTGCGTAAAGCTATTCCATATTTATTTAATGCTATTCCAACTTCTTCATTTGTAAACCCATCTAACACAAAAGATAAAACACTCGTTTTATCGGGAGCAGTGCCTATTAAACGTAATCCTGTAACTTCTCCTAATAGTTTGGTGGCATAACCCAACAACGCATGTTCATACTGTGCGATATGGTCGATACCTATTTTAGTAACATAATCAATAGCTGCTCCTAAACCTACTGCATCGGCAATATTACCCGTTCCTGCTTCAAAACGAGCAGGTGATTGATGAAATTGGGTATGTTCAAAAGTTACATCCTGTATCATATTCCCACCTCCTTGCCATGGTTGCATGGAGTTTAATAAATCTTCTTTACCATATAACACGCCTATTCCTGTTGGTCCGAATACTTTATGACCTGAAAAAACAAACCAATCAGGATTAAGATA
>CANJWF010000170.1 GCA_947478315.1 Sphingobacteriaceae bacterium
AAAGTTTTCAAATCTTTGTCGTCACATTAATTGCCTCCAACTTTAACTGTAGGGGCTTGGACATCAATTGCCTCCAACTTTAGTTGGAGGGGGCGAAATTTGAAAGTTTTAAAGGCTTTAGCCAAAATTAACTGCTTTTATTTGGCTAAAGCCATATAAAAATTTAGTGCCAATTTGTGTTATTGTTTCGCCTATTCGCTATCGCTCGGGTCGTGGTTGGCTTTTTTTTAATGCTTGAATAGAAATCAACTGCTTTGTTTCTCAAAAAAAAAACTAAATTGCGCTCACAATAGTGGCGTGTTAATTTTTTTAGATGATGCAGATGTTAATGAAAATACTCGAGAATAAGGACCAATACCAACCTGGACTATCCATAGATTGTGTCATTTTTGGCTTTCATAACAACCAACTCAAAGTGCTGTTGAACAAGACCAAATACAGCGAACAATGGGCGTTGCCTGGTGGATTTATCCCCGTCGACGAAGATTTGGACCAAGCAGCGGTTTCTATTTTGTACGAACGAACGGGAGTCAAAGGCATCTTTCTGCGCCAGTTTGCCACCTTCGGAAAAGTGAAACGCAACCAGGCCGATTTTAGTCAAAAAATCGTGCAATTTTTCGGTCTTAGCCCCGAAGCTGCACAATGGTATTTGAACCGATTTGTCACCGTGGGCTATTACGCCTTGGTCGATTTCTCGCAGACCGTGCCTCAACCCGAAGGCAACCAAGAAGTAGTAGAATGGATCGACCACAGCGCCGTACCCGAGCTCATTTTGGATCACCGCGAAATCCTAGACACCGCCTTGGCCACGCTCCGCACCGAGCTCAATTTGATGCCCGTAGGCTACAACCTCCTCCCCGAAAAATTCACCATACCCGAGTTGCAAAAACTCTACGAAACCATACTAGGACGCCAGCTCGACCGCCGCAATTTCCTCCGAAAAATCACGGCCATAGGCATCCTCATCAAACTCGACGAAAAGAAAAGCAACGTCGCACACAAGGCACCCAACTTGTATCGTTTTGACAAAGAACGTTACGAAGAAGTGGTAAAAAACGGCCTCACCCAAGGCTGGTAATTCCACTAGCACCAAAATCTAAAATCCCAATGCTTGCTGATTCTTGATTAACGATTTTTGATTGTTGAGGTGTAAACTGCTCAACCAAAACTATTTTTCATAAGCTAGCACCAAAAGCTAAAATGCTTCGCCAGTTCGTTACCAATCTCATTAAGTTAAGGAATTAGTCTTTTTGTTTTCACGCAGATTTCGCAGATTTACGCAGAAAAATCAGTTAAAATCAGTTGAATCTGCGTGGTATTTTTTTCTTTTCTTCGCTTAATATCATTGACCCAGTACACCAGCGAAGGATACCATTCCAATTCCTCATGCGAACGAATACGAAAGTTTTGAAACCTCAGACGGCAGCTAGGACACGACAGATTTTGTATCAGACTTTCAGAGAATGTTTATATTTTTGAGGAAAAAGGAATATATTTGAAAAACAATTAAGCGAAACAAACCTTCGCTTATATACCCGAAAATGGGTGTATATACGAAGGTTTGTTTCGTATATATACTAGTTAGTGGCAAGCTTAAATGACAACAATATGAAATGGAACTTAGGACTAAATTTTTACTCAAGCGAGGTTGTTCTTTTCAACCCAAGAGACTTGAACTTAGATGAAACAAAAAACTTCATCAAGGACAATAAATATCATATTTATGTCGTGTGCAAACGTAAAAAATTATTCTTTGAAAGCAGTATCGTTGAAGGTGATTTTTGCAAAACTACATTGTATTCTCTCAATGAAAAACACGAAAAAGAATACTTACGTTACAAACACCCTAATACTTTAATTATAAATGGTTTTCAAGACGGTTATTATGACGTTGACCTTAACGGACAAAAAAACTTGAAAATTCGAGACTTTTTGATGATTTCTAATTTCTGTTATTTAGAAGATGACACAATTGGCAATACAGTAACAGATCCTTTACCATCTGACTTGGAAGTTTTATACATTGGACAGGCATTCGGTAGAACAACTATAAAAACTATTGATTACAGAATTTCAAATCACGATAAAGTTCAAAAAATAGCTCTTGAAATTTTAGACAATGGTAGTAATGAAGAAGTACTAATCATCGGTTTAAAAATTAAAAACAATGATATCGGAACCTCAATCGTAACTATTGGCTCAAACACCAAAGCCCCTACAATTCAAGACTTACAAGACTTAGTAACCAAAGCTAGTAAACGGATAACTGAAGGTCAAGAAATTACAGTTTTTGAGGCATCATTAATTAAATACTTTCAACCTACCTTGAATACAGAATATAAAGAAACATTTCCTTCACCTGACTTCACCTCTTATGATGAAATATTTGAAACAGACTTCAATTATTCTGCTATGACAATAGACACTAAACCAATTTTCACAAGAATTTACTCTAAACATATTACGGAACGGAAATATATACATTCGCAACACTTTCCATTGACAACTCAAAGCGATAAAGAAACACTATTCGAATACTTGTATGAATTAAGCGAAAAAAAATAATTTAATGAAAAGAATTTTAGAACTTAATCATATAGAAGCAAGGGAATATCTTTTAAAAGCAGAAAGTTATTTCAACTTTGATTTGCCCCAATATTTTGTTTTTCAAACAGTAATTCAACAAGTTTCAGCACAACTAAACGGTCATAGATTATCTGACTTTTATAATAGCTTTACAAATCCAGCAGGACAGCAAAAAGCAACTTATCCTTGCGACTTTGAAAATGTAAATTATATCTTTCTAAATAACAAAGACGGAAAATTTGCTTGGCGACCTTTTCAATTAATTCACCCAGCATTGTATGTTTCACTTGTTCACAATTTAACAGAAGAGGTTAGTTGGAATTTAATTATTGCAAGGTTCGGACAATTTGCAGCCAATCCGAAAATTAAATGTTATAGCATTCCTTTACAATCTGCCGGAACTCAATCTGATAAAGCAACAACGGTAACTCAATGGTGGCAGACAATAGAACAACAATCAATTGAACTTGCACTTGAATACGAATATGTTTTACATACAGATATTACTGACTGTTACGGTTCAATTTATACTCACTCAATTCCTTGGGCTATTCATACAAAACCTGTAGCAAAAGCTAATAGAGACCCGAATGGGAATTTAGGTAATGTAATCGATAAACATCTTCGTGATATGGCATTTGGTCAAACAAATGGCATTCCACAAGGAAGTGTGTTAATGGACTTTATTGCAGAAATGGTTTTGGGTTATGCGGACACCGAACTATCAATTAGAATACAGCAAGCAAATATTCAAGATTATCACATCATTCGTTACAGAGACGACTACCGAATATTTTCCAATAACCCACAAGACGCAGAATTAATTACCAAAATCTTGACAGAAATCTTAATAGAACTTGGTATGAGGCTAAACGCACAAAAGACATTGGTTTCTAATAATGTAATTCGTGACTCCATAAAACCCGACAAAATATATTGGATAGCAGAGAAAAATGGAAGTAAAAGTATTCAAGAACATTTACTTTTAATTCATAACCTTTCAGACAAATTTCCTAATTCAGGTAGTTTAAGTAAAGCCTTAGGGAAATTTTACAACCGAATTAAAGGCTTGGCTGAGCTAAATAACATTCAAGTTTTGATTAGCATTCTTGCGGATATAATGTATAAAAACCCAAGAACCTATCCGATTTCTTCTGCAATTTTAAGTAAGCTATTATCTCTATTAAACGACCCGACAAAGAGAGACAGTATCTTACAAGCTATTATGACCAAGTTTGAAAAAATCCCAAACACTGGACACAT
>CANJWF010000171.1 GCA_947478315.1 Sphingobacteriaceae bacterium
GTACTATAATTGCGTTGGGACATGCTTTTAGTAAACATGCAATACCCCCACTTTTAAATGTTTTTATTTTACCATTTCGTGAACGTGTTCCTTCTGGGAATATGATTGACGACCAATTATTGGTAAACATTTTTTCGCCCAATTTCTGAATTTCGCCCAATGCTTGTTCGCTATTTTTTCTGTCGATGAGTGCTGCTCCTCCATGACGTAGGTTAAATGATACGGATGGAACATTTTTACCTAACTCTTTTTTTGCGACAAATTTTGGATGATATTTTCTCAGATACCATATTAATGTAGGAACATCATAAATACTTTGATGATTGGCGACAAAAATAATGGGTGTATGTTTGGGTAGGCTCGTATTGGTGTCTACAAATTTCACGTTTGCTCCTATTATACGATAGGATTTTACTACGAAATAGTTTAAAATATCGACAGATGTTTTGTGTGGTTGATAACCGCCTATTTTTAAGCACAACCATTGTATGGGCTGAAAAATGATAAGTAATCCTAAAAATGTGGCTAAATGAAAAGGGGTCGTAATCGCTCCCAAAACGTATCGCAGGTTTATATTCAAAATTTAATTTTTTAGTGTGAGATTAATTTTAGATTAATTTTTGGTAGGTACGCCACCAAATATTTGGCATCTCTCCGTCTGTTGCTGTTTGGTAATCTTCGTATGTACAAGGCATCCAACGGTAGCGTTCATTTTTAGATATTGGATTATCGGGATAAGGTATTTGTATCCACCATCTGTCTGATTTTTTACTTTTTACAAATATAATTTCATGTTCGTAATTTTTTATTTGCGCCCTATATAACAAATAATCGGGGTGATTGATATTTGGATGGTCGTGTTTACGTAGGTAGAAACCTTCAATAAAATACCAAATCATTTGTGCGATGAGAGAAGCTGTTTGTTCGTTTTGGTCGAAATGAGGATTATATTCATAGAAGCCTATTGAACTTAATTTATCGCTCATGCCTGCGTATCGACAAATTTGACAGGCTTCTTCGCCATAAAAGCCATTAGGCATGGCGTTACCATTCCCAGGGGCATCCGATGCTCTAATAGCACCTATATCGAAACTAATTAAATCTGCATTGCGAAGAATGGGTTCACAAACTTGAATTTTTCCTGTTAATTCTCCTAAACGATGGGTATCGAAATAGAGTTGTTCCATTGCTTTTACGCTATCTTGATTTACAAAGTAGCTTTGATATCCTACATAACTTAGGTTAAGTAAGTAATTGGGTTCATGTAGCAATATTGCGTTTAAATACGTTTTAGAATTAACTTGCGAAGTTTCTATATCTGCTAAATCTAAATCGAAGTGTGAGTCGATTACTACTAAATCAACTTGATTGTCTAATTGCTCATAGGCTTCAAACTGCGGATACGTTAAATCTTGACTGCCTCCTAGAATAATAGGAATAATATTTTTTTTGACTAATTCGCTAACGGCTGTTTTAAGTGCGAAATAAGTATCAGAAACATCGTTACCTGCTTTAATATTGCCTAAATCAGCTATTCGTGCTTTGTAGTTTCCTTCGTGTAAAGTATATAATTTTTTACGAATGATATTGGAACCTTTCGCGCAACCGTTGTTATGTATGGCCATTCTGTCGTCTTCAATTCCGATGAGGGCAATATCAAATAAATTTTGATCTAAATCAGGGAATTGTTTAGTATGTACTTGTATGATTGTACCAAATTGAGAAGAAATCCAAGATTTGTCTTGATTTTGATCGTCTACAGGTGAAAAAAAGTCTTCAAGAATCATTATTAAAATCAAAAGAAGACCAAATATATTTGTTTGTCTGCGTACTTTTACCATTCCAAACAAAATCTTATGATACTTGTAACTGGTGCAACGGGATTTTTAGGTTCTGCAATTACTAAATTTTTGCTAGATAATGGTGAATTGGTTTGTGCTTTAAAAAGAAAAAATTCTGTAATGCCCGCAATTTTGTTGCCTTATGATAGGCATCGTTTGATATGGAGAGAAATAGATGTTACGGATTATTATGAAGTAGAAGATGTGTTAGAGGGTATCACACAGGTTTATCATTGTTCGGCATTGATTTCTTTTGAACCAGCAGATAGGCAACGTATTATGCGTGTTAATGTGGGCGGAACTCGTAATGTGGTTAATGCATGCTTGTTTCATGGTATTGCAAAGTTAGTTTATGTAAGTTCTATTGCCACATTAGGTAAAACGTTAAACGGAGATTTAATTACCGAAAATACTTTTTGGGAATATGATGGGAAACAAAGTGATTATGCGATTTCGAAATATGAAAGTGAGATGGAGGTTTGGAGAGGCATTGCTGAAGGTTTACATGCCGTTATTATTAATCCTGCCATTATTTTAGGTAATCAACAATTTGTGCAGAAAGAGCAGTTGAATCTTATTCGGTTTTTAAGTAGAAATAGTAAGTATTATCCTCAAGGCGGAACAGGTTTTGTGGAAGTGACTGATGTTGCGAACTGTGCAATTGGTTTGATGAATAGTAATATTTTAGGAGAGCGTTTTATTGTTTGTGCTGAAAATTTCACTTTTAAGGACTTTTTAACGGTTTTCACAAATTTACAACGAAAGCCTCCTCCTGCTGTTTTATTGAAAAAATGGCAACTCACATGTTGTTGGTATTTTAACAAATTCCTTAATCGTTTATTTGGTGTACCTATTCAACTAAATAGAACATTTGTTCGTAGTATCTCTGAAACGCATTTTTATGCGAATGAAAAAATGAGAAATGCACTCAATTATCAGTTTAAATCTATTACTGATAGTTTAAAGAGTATGGTGGTAAATAACGGGTGATGGTATGCGTATCTTAATTAGCAGAAGTAGATTCACCATTCATTTAATATATTATCTTTTAATTGATATTAGAGACATAAACTCGCCACTGTCGACCTTTATTTGAAAATGAATAGTTTATATCTACGAACCAAAGATTCCAAAGGTGTCGAGTATCGATGATTTAAGAGGCAGTGATATTGCGTTACGAAAAAATTTAAACAATTGCTGAATCTTCTCATTGTTCAATTATGTTAAAATATCATTTAAAAATTATTGTTGCAATGGTTTTTACAGGTTTCTATTACCAAAGTTTGGCACAGATTTCCTATAAAAGATGGACCTTTTCTGCGGGAGTTGGGGCTACTAATTATGTTGGTACGGTTCCAAAATCCGCATTTAATTCGGTGTATTTGTTTGATTTGGATCATTTTTTTTCGAGGCAGTTTTCTATGTCTTTTGCTTGGCAAACGGGAAAACTATCGGGAGGAAGTATGCAGAGTGATATTCAGGGTCGGGAATTTGAAACAGATTTTAATGCGGGAATTTTATGTGGAAAGTTGTACTTAGCAAAATTTGATGACCATCCTGCGGTAACTCGAATGGGGCTTTTTCTACAGAATACTTATGTGGGTTTAGGAGTAGGTTTGTTAGGGTCTCAAATTTCAAAAATTAATAGGACATCTAAACAAGGTGAACATTTGTATGGTCAAGATCAAGCAGTGGCGGCGTTATTGTCGATTAATTTAGGAAGTAATTGGGATTTTTTTAACAAATTTAAGCGACCTGTGATGTATTGTAATGTAAACTTTCAGTTTAATTTTACGAGCACAGACCAATTAGACGGTTATACAGTTCCCTTGGTTATCTCAAGGGGTAGTTATGATAATTATATTGTTAGTAGTTTGAAATTCGGTTTTTATATCGGAGAAAATGACTTTTTTTATAAACATAGACGGAGGGGATATTAATAAATGATTTTTGAGAAGATACGTTTGTATTGTTTAGCAAAACCAGGTGTA
>CANJWF010000172.1 GCA_947478315.1 Sphingobacteriaceae bacterium
ACCCGGCATGGATTTCAATGAATACGCAACGCAACACGTACACAACTTCGTCAGACAGCCTCGCAGCGGCTGTGCATGGCCAATTTGCGTATCTTTCATTTCATCCTCCGTCAGTCTAGTCACCCATCGGACGCGTGCTCGTCCGTTCACCCCGCTGCTGAAATCGGTTGCGCTCTGGCGCAGCATTTCCTGAAGTAATCTTTATGCAGTCGTGGCAAGGGTTCGCCCTGCCACGCGTAGTCCAGCCCTCGTGCGACGCCGGATTTCCTGCGCCGCACGATTGGCGTGGCCAATTCATCTGAAATCGATGCCCGAAGTTCCGGGAAGAAAGGAATCGTCATGCCGGAATCGGCTATTGCGCACGATGACGTATGGGATGCCGGCGACATGGGCTGTGGCGAACTCGTTCTGCACCTGCGCCACAAGCTCATGGCCATGGAAGGCAAGGTGCTGAAACTGGTGGCCCGCGATGCGGGAGCACCTGCCGATATTCCCTCCTATTGCCGCATGACCGGACATCAGTTGCTGCAAGTCGATGCCAGGTCGTGCAGTTACTGGATCAAGGCTCGAGTGAAATTGAAAACGTCCTGAAGCAACACCCCATCAAACGACGCCTATTCGTTCAATCAACACAAGGAGTACAACATGGCTGGAAAATTTTGTATCAGTCTGACCTGCGCCAAGGACAACACCGACAAGGCCACCGTGGCATTCGTGGTAGCCAATGCCGCCGTCGCCTCTGAAAAGGACACCGTGGTCTTTCTCAGCATCGAAGGCGTGCACCTGTCCCAGCAGGGCTATGCCGATTCGATTCACGAAGAAGGCTTTGCCCCCCTGAAGGAATTGATCGAGAACTTCGTCAAGGCCGGCGGCAACATCTACGTCTGCTCGCCCTGCTTCAAGAAACGCAAGCTCGACGAAGGCAAGGTCATCGCCGGCGCAGCCGTAGTCGGCGGTGCCAAACTCGTCGAGTTCATGAGTGACGGCTGCCCCAGCGTCAGTTACTAAGCCCGCAACAGGTGCGTCAGATGATTCCCTATCGCTTGATGGCAATCGTTTTCATCGTCGCGTCACTTGCCTATTTGGGCATCGGCCGCGCCGTATTTACGGTTCCGGCAACACTGGAAGATGCAGAGGCATGCGGCTTCACCAGCGCAGACTTCGGTGCATCCGGTCGCATTGAATATCCGGCAACGGATGCCTGGTGGCTGAGCTTCATGCGCAAACAGGAATACTG
Organism: Sphingobacteriaceae bacterium; assembly: GCA_947478315.1. Taxonomy (GTDB): domain Bacteria; phylum Bacteroidota; class Bacteroidia; order Sphingobacteriales; family Sphingobacteriaceae; genus CANJWF01. Next base: position 1,238 of record CANJWF010000172.1, read on the forward strand.
GAGTGCGGTATGCGCGGGACTCGCTTTCGCATTCATCGCGTTTGCGCTTTCCAGCGTAAGACGCCTGGGTGCTGGCGTCGCATCCGGCGCTGCCGTGGGCGGCGGACTGCTCGCGCTCGGTGCGTTGTGCATCGGTTGTCTCGCCCCGGCGCTGTCCCTGGTCGGGCTCGGCATTGGCGGCGCCATGCTCTCAGGCATGCCCAAATGGCTGATGGCGCTCAATACGCTGCTGCTGACCGGATGGGGAACGCTCTTTCTGTCGCGCCGACTGGCCGTATGTCCGGTTCTGACGCCGCAATGCAACCCAACAACAATTACCAAGGAAGGAAACAAAGGATGCTGACGAATCAACTGCGGTGCCATCTCATGTTCGCCGCTGCAATAGTCTTATGCCCGGTGTCGCCGGCATGGACTGCCGACTTTGCCAAACTGCTGACTCCAGCGCGTGCCGGCTTGCCGCTCGCCCACCCGATTGCAGAGAACGATGTGCCTCCGCCGCCATTGTCGCTGGTCGCCGATCGGCCGAAGGACCCGGCCTATGTGGCGGGCCTGCCCGGCCTTCCGCAGAACCGCATCGTGACCGACGATTTTGGCACCAAGCGACCAAAGTTCGATGGCGTCTTCATCCGCAAGAGCCGTATTGAGAAGGGCCAGGTAGTCATTCCTCCAGGCGGCCTCGTCTATCTCGAAGACACCTGGGGCGGCGAGGTTGCGCTGCGCGGCGAACCCCTTCCCGTGCTGGGCCGCATGCCGACTTACATCGACTACGACATGAGCATCGTCGTCAAGGAGAACGTGACGATTCCGGCCGGACAAAGCGTTGCCGTCGGCGGGCAGGTCTATCACTATTACGCCACGGTCGGTCACGAGCAGATGATGAATCACGCTCTGCACGTGAAGACCATTGCCGGCACCGATTGGGAATGGGCCTTCGGCAGTCCTGTACTTTCGTCGACCGAGACCGGCTGGTGGGGCATGAAGTTCACGCAACTTTACAACCAGGGCCAGGCCCGCGAAGTCAATCGCGAGCGCATGGTGTTCGACTGGATTTCAGGCGTGCGCACCGACCGCATCCTGCTCGCCGAGGACAAGGTATTCGCCGGCCTGGCCAAGCCTGGCCAGGAGTGGAAAATCGGCCAACTCACCGTGAAACTGATCGGGATTGACGCGAAAGCGGGCACCGCGCGAATCCAGGTCGTCGAGGGTGATTCGGTCAAGCTCGAACGCACGCTGGGCCCGGTCAACATGGAACGGCTCATCGAGGATACGGCAGCACGCAAGGCACTGGTGTTTGAATATGGCGACATCGCCGGCGTACTCGTGCCGTGGCCTAACGCCATTCAGGACGGGCAAGCCAATCTCAAACTGTATGGGAAGACCAGCAGCCTGCGCTACGGTGATACCTACGCGCGCGATTCGCGCTTTTCAGTCTATCCGGTCGGCTGTCCCACCGGCCACGGTTTTGGCTTCATGCTGGTCAACAAGGAAGAAATCCGGATCGCCCCTGGCGCGTCAGTCGATGGGCCCGAAAAATACTTCAAGATCGCCGTGGACCAGATTTCCGGCAACGACGTGCAGGCCTGGCATGTCGAGGACGACAAGGGCAATCGTTCGGTCAACCTCGGCGGCGCCGGTGTCGCCAACATCGATCTGGTCCTCGGTCAGGGCCGCGTGGCTGGCCAGGCAATACTTAAGGATGTCGGCCGTGCCATGAACGCCCGCAATTACACGGCGCTCACGCAAGCCACGACAGCGGCGACAGCCACTTCCTTTTCGCCGGGCATGCTCGCCGGCATGGGCATGCTCGCGCTGGCATTGATCGGCGTGAGTTTCGAGTTCGGCCGACGTCGCCGGACGTAGCGCAGGCAATAGCAAAGCAACAATCAACCTTTACCCCCCGTTCAATCAATACAAGGAGATCAACATGGCTGGAAAATTTTGTATCAGTCTGACCTGCGCCAAGGACAACACCGACAAGGCCACCGTGGCATTCGTGGTGGCCAATGCCGCCGTCGCCTCTGAAAAAGACACCGTGGTCTTTCTCAGCATCGAAGGCGTGCACCTGTCCCAGCAGGGCTATGCCGATTCGATTCATGAGGAAGGCTTCGCCCCCCTGAAGGAATTGATCGAGAACTTCGTCAAGGCCGGCGGCAACATCTACGTCTGCTCGCCCTGCTTCAAGAAGCGCAAGCTCGACGAGGGCAAGGTCATCACCGGCGCAGCCGTGGTCGGCGGTGCCAAACTCGTCGAGTTCATGAGCGACGGCTGCCCCAGTGTCAGTTACTGATCCATCCCCCTTCAACCCGAATACAGAGGAGAACACATGAAATCAACACGTCGCACTTTCATTGCCCGTGCTGCAGGAATTGCCACCGCCTCCGCCGTCATGGGCGTCAGCGGAATCAGCGCGGTTCGCGCTCAATCGAAGAAGCTGCTGCACTTCGGGGTCGGGCCACTGCTGCCAACCCCTGAAGACACCAAGAAGGCCTACATGCCGCTCTTCACCCACCTTGCCAAGGAACTCGGCGTGGACTTCGATCTGGTTGCCACAACAGATTGGGCCGGCATGGCGGTTGCGATGGGTTCG
>CANJWF010000173.1 GCA_947478315.1 Sphingobacteriaceae bacterium
ACTAACAAAGCTTTTGAAGCAATGAAGGTATCTGCTAATCGAGATAGATTTGGATTAACTAGTTATATCCAAAAAGGTGCTGTGTTTGCAGATGAAGAAGCGGAAGCGGTTTCCAAAACGTTAGCTTATGCCTACGACGATTGGTGTTTGGCGCAATTTGCGAAGCTCTTAAACAAACAATATGATTATCAAATTTATATAAAAAGAGCTCAATACTGGAAAAACGTTTATGAAAAAGAAAGTGGATTTATGAGGGCTAAAATAAATGGGGAGTTTGTAAAACCGTTTAACCCAACAGAGATCAATGCTCAGTATAAAAACGGAAATGCTTGGCACTCTTCATTTGATATTACACAAGATGTAGATTCCTTTTTAGATTTGATTGGAGGGACTTATACCTTAGAAGCTAAGATAGATTCAATGTTTTCTTCCAATACGACTCTAACAGGTACGAATATAGATAAGTCTGGATTTATAGGTCAGTACAATCAAGCCAATCCGAGTTGTCATCACATACCCTACCTATACCATTTTACAGAAAATTCACACAAAACCTTTATTGCATTAGCAAAAATTAGTGAACTATATACAGATCAACCAGATGGTATCCCAGGTAATGATATGGGAGGACAACTATCCGCGTGGTTGGTAATGAACGCTCTAGGAATTTATCCAGTAAACCCTTGTTCAAACGAATATTTCATAGGTCAACCTTGGTTTAAACGAATAACCATGAGAATGAACGATGGAAAAAAATTCAGTATCATATCACCTAATCCTTTCAGAAACAATATATATGTTCAACGGTTGGTACTCAACGACCAAGACTATTATAAGTTAACCTTAAAAACAAGCGATATAACAGCTGGAGGATTCTTAGTAGTCGTTACAGGCAAGGTGCTTAATCAATTATTAACTGATCAATTAGAGAAACCAGTAACTCGAATTGATGACAACAAAATCACCCCAATACCATACTTCGATACTCCACAAAATGTTTTTACCAATACAACAGAGGTAGCTATAAAAAATTCTTTTAGTGGAACGAGAATTTATTACTCAACAGACGGTTCTACCCCAACGGAACATTCTAATATCTACGGTCGACCCCTAAAATTGAATACAACCACCATTATCAAAGCTGTATCTTACAACGCAAAAACAGGTCATAGTATTATAGCAGAAGGGAAATTCAACAAAGCATCATCTGGATATCAAATTTCTGTTAAAACACCCCTAAGTACCGTTCAAAACAACAGTAGTGTAAATTCTTTGATAGATGGTTTACGAGGCAAAAGTAATTTTAAATTAGGAGGATGGATTGGATTTCAAGGAAATGATTTTGAAGCAGTTATAGACTTAGGAGACGAAAAAAATCTCAACAAAATTTCAATTGGTTTCTTGCAAGACACACGTTCGTGGATTATTTTCCCAAAAGAAGTCTCTTATTTTATCTCAGATGACAACAAACACTTTAGACTCGTAAAAATACTTAAAAACGAGACTCCAGCTAGCGATTACAATGCACAAACCAAAGATATCACACTAAATTTGGCAGCTAAAGCTAGATACATTCGTGTGATAGCCAAAAATTATGGTTTACTTCCTCATTGGCATGAAGGAGTAAATAATCAAGCGTGGTTATTTGTTGACGAGATAATTGTAGAATAACCATACATAGTTTGTATTCTTAAAAGTCCTCACGATTCATTTAGACTTTTTATTTCTAGTAAGTGTACATAAACTCTTAGTTTCCTTCTATTATATTTACTATTTTCGCGACACAGCGTATTTATACAGTTTTAAAGAAATTATCACATCATAATATTATAGCCAAATGGACGAAGAAAAGGATAAGATAATTCCCGTTAACATAGAGGAAGAAATGAAATCAGCTTACATTGATTATTCAATGTCGGTGATAGTATCAAGGGCATTACCAGACGTCCGTGATGGATTAAAACCTGTTCATCGTCGTGTTTTGTACGGAATGTTAGACTTAGGTTTAGCCAGCAGTAAAGCACATAAAAAATCAGCACGTATCGTAGGTGAAGTATTAGGAAAGTACCATCCGCACGGTGATGCCTCTGTATACGATACCATGGTACGAATGGCACAACCTTGGTCACTACGTTACCCCTTTGTAGATGGTCAAGGGAACTTTGGTTCCGTAGATGGAGATAATCCTGCGGCTATGCGTTATACCGAAGCACGCCTACAAAAAATAGCGGAAGAAATGTTGGCTGATATCAATAAAGACACCATCGATTATAAACTGAATTTCGATGATTCTTTACAAGAACCAACTGTTTTACCTGCGAAAATACCCAATCTATTAGTCAACGGTTCATCTGGGATAGCAGTTGGTATGGCAACCAATATGGCACCACATAACCTCACCGAATGTATAGAAGCAATAATTGCATTTATAGATAATCGTGATATCACAATTGCCGAACTAATGAAATATGTGAAAGCACCCGATTTTCCAACGGGAGGAATCATATATGGCTATGAAGGTATACGCGATGCTTTTGAAACAGGACGTGGACGTGTTGTCATAAGAGCCAAAGCTGAAATTGAGACTATTAACGACCGCGAAAGAATCATCGTTACAGAAATACCCTATCAAGTAAACAAGGGTAATATGATTGAACGGACCGCAGAGTTAGTAAATGAAAAAAAAATAGAAGGAATTTCAGAAATTCGAGATGAATCGGACAGGGAGGGAATGAGAATTGTTTATGAAATTAAACGTGATGGAAATGCATCCATCGTTTTAAACAATTTATACAAATACACCGCACTACAATCAACCTTTAGTGTAAATAATATTGCCTTGGTGAAAGGTAGACCCATGATGCTCAATCTGAAAGATTTAATATTGCATTTTGTGGAACACAGACACGAAGTAGTTATTAGAAGAACTAAATATGAGTTAAGTGAAGCTCAAAAAAGAGCACATATTTTAGAGGGTTTATTAATTGCATTAGACCACTTAGATGCTGTTATTAAATTAATTCGTAGTTCACAAACTCCCGAAGAAGCAAGAGAAGGACTTATACAAGAGTTCGGATTAAGCGATATTCAAGCACGTGCCATACTTGATATGACCTTACGAAGACTTACAGGATTGGAACGTGATAAAATCAAAGATGAATATGCCGAATTAATGAAACTCATCGAACATTTGAATGCTATTTTAGCAGACGAAAATCTTAGAATGAATATTATTAAAAACGAATTATTTGAAATTAAAGAAAAATACGGCGACGAACGAAGAACGACCATTGTACACGCAGCAGGTGATATGCGAATGGAAGATTTTATTGAAGATGAAGAAGTAGTGATTACCATATCGCATGAAGGTTACATAAAACGCACTCCTCTATCTGAATACCGAACGCAAGGACGCGGAGGAAAAGGTAGCTTAGGTAGTAATTCTAGAGATGCTGATTTCATAGAACACATTATCATAGCCACTAACCACAACTACATGCTCTTATTTACAGAGCAAGGTCAATGCTTTTGGTTACGAGTGTTTGAAATACCCGAAGGCACACGCATCAGCAAAGGTAGAGCCATCCAAAATATCATTAACATACCAAAAGAAGAACGCATAAAAGCCTATATTAAGGTAAAAGACTTAAAAGACCAAGAATACCTTGCTAATAATTACATTATTATGTGTACCAAACAGGGTACTATTAAAAAAACATCTTTAGAAGCTTATTCCCGACCAAGAGCCAATGGTATCAATGCCATCAATATCACAGATGGTGATCA
>CANJWF010000174.1 GCA_947478315.1 Sphingobacteriaceae bacterium
CAACAATGTTAGAGAATTAGAAGGAGCAATGGTTTCACTATTGGCACAATCAACCCTCAATAAAAAAGAAATAGATTTAACGCTAGCAAAAAAAATGTTAGATAGTTTTATAAAAAACGCTATCAAAGACATTTCACTCGAATACATACAAAAATTAGTATGCGAATATTTTGAAGTACCTGTAGAAATGATTAAATCCAAAACACGCAAAAGAGAAGTCGTACAAGCACGTCAGATATCAATGTATTTAGCCAAAAATCTCACTAAAACATCTTTAAAATCTATCGGTCAATTTTTTGGAGGAAGAGACCATTCAACCGTAATATACGCCTGTCAAACCGTAGTTGATTTAATAGAAACCGATAAAAAGTTTAAAGGATATGTAAATGACATACAAAAAAAATTAAAAATGAATTAACAGCAACTACATACGAAAAACAGCACAAACTCCCAAAAACAGATAGAGCGGTCCCAACGAAAAACAACTTGCAAAGCCCATACATGAGCATAATAAACACTAATAAATAATTATATTCCAATGAAAAAACTCATTTATCTCAGCATAACACTACTATTCGTATCCTGTCAATCCGTTGACAAAAAAAACCAAGAACAAGAACAACTATTAGAAAAAGAAGTATTAAACATACACGATGAAGTAATGCCACTAACAGAACTACTAGAAGTAAAACAAAACCAAATAAAAAAAATAACCTCCTCTTTAGACAGTATCATTAAAGCCAAACCAAAAATAGATACCATTCAAATATCAAAACAAGCTACCCAAATTATTCAAGACATAACAATTGCCAACGATGCTATGATGAATTGGATGCATGAATTTTCAGCCGATTACACCAATAAAAAACATACAGAAATTATTCAGTACCTAAATAAAGAAAAATCAAACCTAACCAACATACGCACACAAGTAAAAAAGGCGCAACAAAATGCTGATAAATTTATCAGCGCACTAAACTAACAAGGTTTAACAAATAGTTACTTTACCTATTAAGGAGTCATTACTGCAAATAAAAAGTTGTCTGTTTTATAGACAACTTTTTATTTTTAAACCCTATGTAAGCGTAAACAATAAACAACAAGAGTTGTTGCTCGCAAACACAACTCATTACTTACTACACCCACAAAGACGTATAAAAAATATTAAAAAAGAAAATTCTATCTGCCATTTAAAAACCAATGAGAAATGAATGACAATGTTGTTATAGATTCTTCATCATTTTAAAAAAAACCCAACGAATAATTAACAGATGAAAAACATATTAAACCGTTTATTCAATAGAGAAACACTATCCAAGAAAGAAGCCAAAGAAGTATTTATAAATTTAAGTGAAGGAAAATATAACCCTTCCCAAATGGCAGCTTTTATGACCATTTACTGCATTCGCAATATTACCGTGCAAGAATTAGATGGCTTTAGGGAAGCCATGTTGGAACTATGCATACCCATAAACCTATCTTCACACGAATATATAGACCTATGTGGAACAGGAGGAGATGGAAAAGACACCTTTAATATCTCAACATTAGCCTCATTTGTCGTTGCAGGAGCAGGCTATCAAGTTACCAAACATGGAAACTACGGTGTATCTTCAGGATGTGGCTCATCCAATGTAATGGAATATTTAGGCTATCATTTCACCAATGATATCAATCAATTAAAAAAACAATTAGACCAAAGCAATATTTGTTTTTTACACGCCCCGCTTTTCAATCCAGCAATGAAAATCGTAGCACCCATCAGAAAAGAAATAGGTGTAAAAACATTTTTCAATATGTTGGGACCTATGGTAAACCCAGCCCAACCAAATTATCAACTCATTGGAGTCTTTAATTTAGAATTAGCAAGAATTTATGCCTACCTATACCAAACACAACCAACAAAACGCTATACAATAATACACGCATTAGACGGATACGATGAAGTTTCGCTAACATCTAACATCAAAATATATCATAACCATGGAGAGAAATTAATCACACCACAATATTTCGGTATCAATCAAAAACTCAATCCAAATCAAATTAAAGGAGGTGTTGATGTAAAAAGTTCAGCTACTATTTTTAAAAACATACTAAACGGACAAGGTAGCGATGCCCAAAAATGGGTAGTAATCAGCAACGCAGCATTGGCAATTCAGACAATACTATCCAATAAAAGTATAGCAGAGTGCTATCTCATTGCAGAAGAATCTTTACAAAGCAAAAAAGCAAAAAATGCTTTCAAGAAACTAATAGCGAGTAGTTCTTAAGCAAAAACCATTTTCAAAATGAGTCTTAAAATTAAAATATGCGGCATGAATAACGCTAATAATATTCAAGAAATAGCCGACTTACAACCCGATTACTTAGGTTTTATTTTTTACACAGGTTCGCCTCGTTACTGTGGGCATCTCGATTCACATATTCTTATAAATTTGAACAATCATATAGAAAAAGTAGCCGTTTTCGTTAATGAAACATTAGAAGAAATACAGAGAATAATATCAAAATATCACATACAAACAGTTCAATTACACGGCAACGAATTACCAGAATTTTGCGACAACCTACGACAAAAAAAAATTAAAGTAATAAAAGCATTTGGAATAGATAAAAATTTCAATTACAATACATTAAAACAATATAAAGAAACTATAGATTTTATACTATTTGATACTAAAAGTACCCAGCATGGAGGTTCAGGACAATCCTTCGATTGGGAATTATTAAATAAAAAATATACGCTATCACATCCCTTTTTTATAGGTGGGGGAGTAGGTACAGAGAATCTAAATGACCTAATCAGTAAAACAAAAAATTTACCATTATATGCAGTAGATTTAAATAGTAAATTAGAATTGTCACCGGGGATAAAAAATGTACAAAAGGTGAAACAAGCCATCGAAATTATAAAAGGTAATAATTGAAAAATAGCAAACAAGAATTAACATGCAAGAACTAGGAAAATATGCCGCAAACACTCAAGGTTATTACGGAGAATTTGGCGGTTCTTTCATTCCAGAAATGTTACAATACAACGTAACACAACTACGAAAATTATTCTACGAAATAGTTCCTCAAAATGCTTTTCAAGAAGAATTCAAAGCATTATTAAAAAACTATGTAGGTCGACCATCACCGTTATATCATGCCAAAAGACTTTCTGAAAAATATCGAGCCAACATATTTTTAAAACGCGAAGACCTAAACCATACCGGTGCTCATAAAATCAATAACACCATTGGTCAGATTCTATTAGCAGAAAGATTAGGTAAAAAACGAATTATTGCAGAAACAGGAGCAGGGCAACATGGCGTAGCAACAGCAACTGTATGCGCACTCAAAGGTCTAGAATGTGTAGTATATATGGGAGAAATAGATATTGCTCGACAAGCTCCCAACGTAGCAAGAATGCGCATGCTAGGGGCAACAGTTATACCAGCGACATCAGGAAGTAAAACCTTAAAAGATGCCACCAACGAAGCATTAAGAGACTGGATTAATAATCCTGAAGACACACACTATATCATTGGCTCTGTCGTAGGACCACACCCATATCCCGAAATGGTAGCTTATTTTCAGTCTATTATAAGTGCAGAAACCAAAAAACAACTTAAAGAACAAACACAAAGTGAATTAGCCGACTACGTTATAGCATGCGTAGGCGGAGGAAGCAATGCAATGGGAATGTTTTACCATTTTTTAAACGATGAAAGTGTAAACCTCATTGCCGTTGAAGCTG
>CANJWF010000175.1 GCA_947478315.1 Sphingobacteriaceae bacterium
GTCCTTTTGACGTACTACCCGACGAAAAAAGCAATGAAAATTCGACGTCAAATACCAAAAAGTTGTATTTTTGATGAAACAACATAAACGCGTAAAGCCTCCACGCAAGGTTTGCAAAGAGGAGGAAATCATGCGGGAATAATAAGTTACAAGCAACCCTAAAAGACCGACATTCCGACTATAAACCGACTGAAAAAAGGCTCACCCGCATTTAGCACATTTGGTTTTGCCCGACACAAAAGCCAACACTTCGCAAAACCAAAAGAGCTAAATTTTCCAACCGCACAAAATTTATCAACAACAGTTTGACAGAACCAAATTTATTACATACTTTTGTTACTTAAAGTCAGCACGGCAATGATTAAAAAAGGAATACTAAATCAACTCATACAAACCCACGACTTGACAAGTCTTGAGCGACATTTGATTTATTCCTACTTGACAAATAACAAACTCAGATTTGACAAAAATCCTATACTGACAAGTTATTTCAAGGACTTTGAGCAAAATCCACAACTATACTTTGACACTTCTTCACTTAATATTTCAAGTATCAAAGAACTTGAAAATTATTTGGAGTTAATTATTCCGGTTGGTGACAGAAAATTTAATGGTGCATTTTTCACACCGGACTACATCATTGACTTTATCATAAACGAAATACAACCGAAAGAGAACGACACCAATCTTGACCCAAGTTGCGGTTGTGGTGCATTTTTAGTTGGTTTGACAGACTATTACAAAAGGACTTTTAATAAACCTATCAAGAAAATAATCAAGGAAAATATTTTTGGCTCCGACATTCTGGAATACAACATTCATAGAGCTAAACTTATATTGACAATTTACGCTTTACAAAATGGTGAGCAATTAAAAGACACCGACTTTAATTTATATCATCAAGACAGCTTGAGAACAAGCTGGAAAATGAGTTTTGATAATATAGTTGGAAACCCGCCTTATGTAAAATTTCAAGACCTTACAGACGACAACAGAAACTATTTAGCAAAACATTGGACAACGGTTGAAGGTGGCACATTCAATTTATACTTTGCTTTTTTTGAGCTTGGTTATAAGCTGTTAAAACCAACAGGTAAACTTGGTTACATAACACCAAATAATTACTTCACATCCTTAGCAGGAGAAGCGTTAAGAAAGTATTTTTTGCATCAAAAGTGTGTTACACGTATCGTTGATTTTAGCCACAAAAAGGTATTTGACGCACAGACCTACACAGCGATAACTTTTTTAAACAAACAACAAAACGAAGCAATTACGTATGACAGAATTAAAGATGGTTATAGCCCCGAATTGTTTTTAGCAAATGCAAACGGTTCACCTAATTACTTAGAAAATTTAAATGTAAAAAAGTGGAGACTGCTCAAAACTGATGAACAACAAAATATCAAAACAATAGAAACGATAGGCAAGCCAATCGGTAAACTGTTTGATATTTGTGTTGGTATTGCCACTTTAAAAGATGAGATTTTCTTTATTGATGGTAGTAAACAAAAAAACGGCTATTACCTCAAAACAACCGACAACGGGACATTTGAGATTGAAAAAGAAATTGTAAAACCAGTTTACAAAATTTCAGATTTCAGAACACAGGACGAAGTTGAATGCAATACGAGGAAAATAATATGTCCTTACAATATAAAAAACGGAATTGCTACCGCAATTCCTGAAAGCGATTTCAAAAAGAAATATCCAAAATGCTATGCTTATTTTCTTTCTGAGAAAGAAAATCTTTTAGCCAGAGATAAGGGTAAAGTAAAATTTGAACCTTTCTTTGTTTGGGGCAGAACACAAGGATTAACAAGGAAAGGAAAGAAAATTTTAAATCCTACATTTAGTCAGCATCCTCGATTTTTATTGGTAGAAGAAGAGGAAGGATTTTTTACAAATGGTTACGGACTATATTTCCGTGAACAAGAAAGCAACGAACTATTTGGAGAATTCATTAATCCAATTACCAAATTGGAGAACATTGACGTAGTTCAAAAAATTCTTAACTCAATTGTAATGGACTATTATATAACTAAGACAAGTGTTGCAATTGAAGGTGGTTATCCTTGTTATCAGAAGAATTTTATTGAAAAATTTACAATTCCCGAATTAACGCAAGAGGAAATTGAAACTATTAGAAGTATTTCAAATCCTCAAGAAATTGATGACTTTTTGATTGGTAAATATCACTTATCACTCCCCTTACCAAATCTTGCGTTATAAGTATTTAAAATATTTACAGTAAAAGTTTCCCAAGACAACTCGTCAATAAAGGCATCAGATTTTCTATCTAGAAGCCCATCGTCATACAATTCTGAATTATGTCCGTAAATTTTTGCTGGAGTTTGTTCGAAATCAACAAGCAATAAACAAACACGTTCATATTTGTAATCTTCTCTTGAATAATCTAATCGACCATTAATAGCTTGAAATGATTTGATATATTTTTCAACTGCTCCAATTCTATCAATGAATTTAACCTCATTATTTTTCATTGCTTCTGCATCATATTCCTTTACAGGTATCATATAAACTTCACCAAGCACCATTCTAGGACATCTAACGTGAAGATTTTGAGCTTCTGCAATTGTCCTTTCGTAAAGTGTATCGAAGTTTTTGGCCAATGAACTCATTTGACTTCGAACATTGATTGAAATAGTTCTTTCAGTATAGTCCTTTCCATAATAATCCATTGCTTCTCTTAAAATACCTTCAGTCAATGTTTCTTCCTCAGGTATATATCCTTCAGGGGATACACAAACATCTTGATGCTTTTGCTTAATAAATCCCGCTAATTTTAACTCTGGACTTGTAGCACCAAGTGGCGGGTGAATCCTACTTGGGGATATTCCGCTTCGTATTAACTCTGACTTTACAGCTTCGTGAATATTATTAATTGGCTTAGAAGACCTAATCATTGCTTCTTTAGCGGCAATGCCACCTTCTTTTATCGAACTTTCAATTAGTTCTTTAAAGTTATCTACTGCTTCTTGTATGCTTATTAAATTCGCCATCGTTAAAAAATTCTTTTAATGTTACGCCCAGTGCGGTGGCGATTTTTTCAATATTGACAATGGAAATATTCCTTTGCCCATTTTCAACACTTGCAATGTAACTTCTATCAAGGTCGGCAGCATAGGACAAATCTTTCTGCGACATACTTGACGCTTCTCGGAGTTCCTTTATTCGTTGACCTATTTTTTCTTTTACATCCACGGGACAAAAGTCAGAATATGTTGACTATAAATCAAAGACTATAAGTAACACTTGAAAATAAATTGCCAACGCTATTGGCAGCACATTTGCATTTTTCCTACGCAAAAGCCAATCCCAAAAATGCAAAAGAGCTGCCAATCCAACCCTTGGACTGTGCTTAACTCGACAGGACAACACATTAACGAAAGAAGAAGGGCAGCTTGTAACACGGGTTTGACAAAAGTGGCGGTTCAGTGCTTCGTATGACAGTTTTTGCTAAATTTGAACTTTGGTGCTTCGTATGAAATTTAGTGGTAAAAATCGCCACCTTCGCCAAGCCCGAAACCGTTATGTGCAACCCTGTAAGACGACCAAATAAACCTTTGACAATTTTGACAGTCTTACACTAGACTTTTGCAAAATGAAAAAATTATTTTTACTATTCTGTTTGAACTTTATTATGCTGACTTGTTGCTTCGGACAAACAGATGTTTACGACAGCATATACGTTGACAATGTTTGGA
>CANJWF010000176.1 GCA_947478315.1 Sphingobacteriaceae bacterium
TCAACTACTTCGGCTTCATTAACATGAACGGGCGCATGTATGGCTATAGCAGCGGCAGAATGTTTAGCCCCGACAACTACGTGCAAGCACCCGACTTTACCCAGAGTTATAACCGCTATAGCTATTGTTGGAACAACCCCCTCAAGTACACCGACCCCAGTGGGGAGTTTATGCTATGGGACGATTTAATAGTAGGAGGTGTAGGTTTTAGTTTGGGTTACGTCAGCCATGGCCTCTCTACTGGCGACTGGGGTAAAGGTGCCGTAAAAGCAGGAGCCATAGGCGCAGGTGTTGCACTATTAGGCTATTATACTGGAGGAGGCTCATTCGCTGGCGGTACCGTTGCTCAAGGGGGTACTTTTGCTGGCAATTATGCAATCAACTCTGCTATTAGTACAATTATGCCTTCTTATAACATGAAAGTGGGAGATTTTAATTTTTCTATGGGATTAAATGCTAACGGAATAAATGGAAGCGTCATATATTCCGATGGAGATTGGACTCTTGGTGTAGGAGGAGGCATAGGCGGAGCTAAAACAGGTTCAGGGTACGCGATGACAGAAAATCGTTTAAGTTTTTATGCAGGTAAAAATTTGGGAGATGGCTGGAATATAGGTTTTTCTAGAAACTATTTTGGCGGCAACGTGCAACAAGTAACAGGCAATTTAACAGTTGGCTACAGAGATTTTATAGCCTCTTACGAAAACGACCATTTTGCAGGTTGGGGTGATAGTGGCGACCGATGGCGTACCGCTGCTTGGTCGCTAAACTACAACGGCGAATATGGTAGTTATGGAGTGGGTGCTAATATGTATACCAATGACGCGGGACCGAATAGAGAGGCCGCCGATCATCAAGAGAGAATTGGAACGCAGAGATATTACAAATCTCCAGCTCATGGCGTAGCAGGAGGCATGTATTTTAGGGCAGGAAACTATCGTTATGGAGCCAACAATCCCAAAACAGCGGCGTTCTTTCAAAACAAAGTAGCTCATCGAAGTATAGGTCTTCCTTTTTGGCACTGGGATCAAGGAAATCCAGCGGAGGGTCCTTTTAGTCTTTATCGAATTTCTAACAGATTCACTAACTGGTAAGACGATGAAGACAATCAGATTTGTGCCTTTGCTTTGTAGTTTCTTACTGTGCCAAGGGTGTATTATTTTTTACCACTATAAAGATCTCTCTTTGTATCAAAAAGACTTTAACAAGAGTAAGCTGAAAACCGATGGCTATTATATCAATTCTTACAAAAACAAGTATTACCCAAGGACCTTGCAAGCAGATTTTGTTTCTCTGTATGAAGATGGAACGTATGTTTATTACTACTCGGATTATATTGATAAAAAATTTGAAACAAATTACTATCAGCCATATTTTTATGATGATTTAACTTCAATTGGTAGTTGGGGATGCTATGTAATTGAAGGCGACACTATCAAAATCCAGAAATTTTGGCTTTCTACTCCAGGTTCTTTTATTCCTATTTGGAAAGTCTGTACGAAAGTTGGTGTGATTCTCAACGACACTACTTTTAGATTAACCAAGATTGTGTACCACGATAGAGTAGACAAAATAGACGAGACCTACTATTTCCGACCGTGCGTAGATTGCAAACCCGATTCATCGAAAAGCATCATTAACGTGCATTTGAAAAAATTAGGCAAAAGGAGAAATTATTGGATAAGTCCGTTATTTACAAGAAAAGTTAAATAAGGTTATTATTAATGTAGAAACGACTTCATGTTTAAATATTTTATAACTTATAAAATATTTAAACATGAAGTCGAATAAAGGGAAATTTTAAATTTATTTGATTTTAGAAACTGTTTAAATTTTAAAAAATAAATTTTCGTAGTGCAACATCACTGCCTCTTAAATCATCGACATTTGCCGCCTTGGGAATTTTCGGTTCGCAGGTAATTGCTTAAGCACTTACTTCCAAAGAAAAGTCAGCAGCGGCGAGCTTTCCTTGCTACTTTTTTACTCACAGAGAAGAGTAAGTCATCATCTATGTTCGTGAATGCTTCGCATTTCGCGGAAAAAAAAGCAGAGACCTGAACGTTGGCGAAGCAAAGCTTTTTGATTACTTATAAAAACTTTTAAGGAAAAGTTAAACAGTCTCTTAAATTTCATTTCTTTGCTTCAATAAAAAAACAGAAATTGAAAAAACACATTCCCAACATCATCACCAGTGCCAATTTATTTTCGGGTTGCATCGGCATCATCTATGCCCTTAACCATCCCACATGGTTTCTCGCTTCTTTTTTCATTGCCTTAGCTGCCATTTTCGACTTTTTCGATGGCATGGTGGCACGCCTACTAAAAGTAAGTTCCAACATTGGTAAAGACCTCGATTCCTTAGCAGACGTAGTCAGTTTTGGCGTATTACCATCAGTGATTATCTACAAATTTCTATCTCAAACTTCCCACAACCCCTACCTCCCATTTTGTGCATTTCTGTTAACCGTTTTCTCCGCACTACGTTTAGCAAAATTCAATAACGATGAGCGCCAAACCCAACACTTTATAGGAGTACCCACACCCGCAAACGCATTGGTAATTGCCACCTTTCCCCTACTATATCACTTCAACTCCAACACCTTAACGCACTTAATGAACCATACTTCTTTTTGGCTAACATTTATTCTCTGCATGAGTTATCTATTAATTGCCGAAATACCCCTCATGTCTCTAAAAATAAAATCATTACAATATGCAGAAAACAGATTTATTTTTTTCCTACTTTTAGGCACGCTCCTATTGGTGTTTATGTTTAAATTCGCATCCGCATTACCCATTTTGCTATTATACCTAACACTATCAAAAATTAAGTTCAGCAAAACCATCTAAAGCAAAAAGCATCATCATATATACCCATTAAAAAAAGCAACAACCATGAAATTTTTAGCAGCTATTAACATCATGCCTCTAAAAGAAATTTTAGACCCACAAGGCAAAGCCGTTACCGGAAGTTTAAAAAATATCGGATTAGCAAGCATCCACAACGTGCGTATAGGCAAACACATTACCTTAGAAATAGAAGCCGAAAATACCGAGCACGCACACGAACAAGTAAACACCGCTTGCAAAAAACTACTAGCCAACCTCATTATGGAAAGTTACTCGTTCGACATAAAGCCCCTTTAAAATCACACACCATACACACATAGCTATGATATCAAAAACCATTCAGCAAATGCTCAACGAGCAAATCAATCGAGAGATGTATTCAGCCAACCTATACCTCTCTATATGCTCCTATTTTACCGACATGGAATTGGATGGATTTGCCAATTTTTTTAAAGTTCAGTCAGACGAAGAATTATTTCACGCTAAAAAAATGTTCGATTATGTGCACAATGCAGGCGGAAAAGTAACCGTTATGTCAGTAGCACAACCCATCACAGCATTTGATTCAGTCGTGCAGGCCTTTGAAGTTACCCAAGCACATGAGCAAAATGTAACACAAACCATTCATGCCATTGTTAAGCAGGCCATTGCAGAAAACGATTTCACCACGCATACTTTTTTACAATGGTTTATTACCGAACAATTAGAAGAAGAAGCCCTAGTAAATAATTTGTTAAAAAAACTAAAGATGATTGGCGACAATTCGTCCGCCCTCTATCTGTTAAACACCGAATTAGCACAACGAACTTTTTCGCCACCCAGTGCTGCCAAACAAGGTTAAATGTTGATATGTACGCCCATCTCTTGAATACA
>CANJWF010000177.1 GCA_947478315.1 Sphingobacteriaceae bacterium
CAAAACTTCTCGCTAATAAATAAAGTAGCTTTGAATATCATCAAAAACGACAAAACAAAAACATGCAGTATGAAAAGAAAAAGGAGGATAGCCGCTATGGACATTTCTTATTTACAAACACTCATGAATTTTTAATGCGTTTGCCCTGCTATACCTAACAGTAGTTCTGGTTTTAGAATAATTGAGTTTAATACTCCTCACATTGGTTTAAGTTCTCCTATAAATCGTTTAAATACTGGTTTTGTGGGCTTCGGAAGAACGGCAGGTGGAGCAAGAGAATTTGCTCTCCCAAATCAACTTATTCCTAATGGTTCAACAATTAGAATTGTACGATGATGAAACTAAAACCCAACGAAATAGAATTGCGAGGAAACTGGGAGTTTGTGGGTAATTCAATGAAAGCTGACAATATAAGCGAACGAATAGAAAATCTTATTTCTTCTTATCTAATAGAAATAAGTGAAGATGAAAGTGGTTGGAATAAATTATATCAAGACCCCGAAGATGAACGCTATTGGGAATTATCATATCCTGAGAGTGAAATGCACAGTGGAGGCGCACCGCTATTGAAGAATTTGTCTTTACATGAAGCAAAGGAAAAATATCAAGCTATAAAATGAAGTTGTTAATCAAAATACTGTTTTTCATTTTTGGAATACTTCAAATTAATGTCGGTGAAGCGAAAGTTGTTTTTGTTGATGTGTCTTGTCATAAAATAGGTTTACAAAAAACATGGGTTATGAGTTATCTTAAGAGTCTTTTTATTTCTATTGCTTTTGTTTTTTCATTTTGGTCGGCAATCGGTTATTTTGCGACAGGAGCCGCAGCAGGTATAGTAGCTCCAGCAAACCCAGCTTTAGCTATGCAGCTAACCGCTTGGGTAACCCTCTCTCGTGCGAGTTTAGCGGAGCGTAACTCGTGTGTGTTTTTAAAAATGTTGCAAGGCTAAATGAGTGTACGTTATCAATTCAGAGAGCAAGAGTGCGTGCAAATTACTTACGACGCAGGCGGCGACCGCATCCGTATGGACGAATACACCGCCAACCAACTACAGCGCAGCATATCCTACTGGGGCGACGGTCAGCTTCCTACAAAAGGGTACAGTTTAAAACAGGCATTTTAAAGTAATTAAATAAGGCAAACAGAAAAGTTTTCACACTAACTAAGCTGTAGTTTACACGCTTATTTGGCAGGATAGAGTAAATATTTAGCTCTAATATGCAGAAAAGCATCTATCTCTTTTTGCCATGTTTTTCTGATAGAGTCGGGCGATATTTTTTGTGCTATTTGTTGGCGAAATTGTCGATTTCCTGCCAGTTTTTCAAAAAATGGATTAAAAAATAAGGATGTATGAGGTAGATTTTCGTAGGCATATAGCAACCACTTTAGTTCTAAATGAGGTTCTTGATAGCATTTTTTTAAGGGAAAATTTCGTAAATCTTCGCCGTAGCATATTTGATTTTCAAAAGGTGGTTTTCTACTCATTCCGACGATAGAAACGGGTGTAAATGCAAATGAATGATTGTTGAAATCTGGGTGACCAAAAATTTGAAACGGTGTTGGGGTTCCTCTGCCCACACTTATGCTGGTGCCTTCAAATAAACACAGCGAAGGGTATAATAGTATTGCTAGTTCATTGGGTAGATTGGGAGATGGTTTTACGGGTACTTGGTAACGTTTTTGATGATGATAATTATTGATTTTGATGACACTTAAATCGCATCTGATTCCATCTTTAAGCCAATGCTCTCCATTAATCATTTGAGCATATTCTCCGATAGACATTCCGTAAACGATGGGTACGGGATGCAATCCTACAAATGAGCGTAATGTGGTATCTAAAACAGGTCCATCTACATAAAATATGTTTGGATTGGGTCTGTCGAGTACAATTAATTTTTTATGCTCGGTGGCACATGCTTCCATTACATAATGTAAGGTAGATAAATAGGTATAAAAACGAGCACCTACGTCTTGGATATCAAAAACGACGATATCAATATTTTCAAGTTCTTCTTTCGTAGGTTTATAGTGTTTTCCGTACAGAGATACAACGGGGATATGTGTTTTAAAATCAATGCTATCGGCTATTTTCTCGCCAGCATCGGCATTGCCTCGAAAGCCATGTTCTGGAGCAAAAATTATCTTAATAGCTACTTTTAGGTACAATAAGCTATCGACTAGATGTGTTTTACCAATCATTGAAGTTTGATTGACAACTAAACCAACACGTTTTTTTGTTAACAAAGGGAGGTATTGGTGGGTTTGATGAGCGCCTACTTCATCGGGATGAGCGTATGCGGAAGTTTGTGCAACTGTTTGTAAACCATAAACTAGCATGGATGTAATGCAAAATAAGCACAATAAAAATATTGACACCTGCCGATAGCTAAGCATGAATGATTCCTTGAATAATGGTTGCTAATTCTTTAGGTCTATGTGTACCTATAATATATTTCAGTCCTTCTCTATCGGTAATTTTTACAGCATTTTTTCCTCCGGCATAGAAACGAATGCTGCCTTTGCGATGTAAGTTATAGACAGGATTGTTTACAAAGAAGGAACTATATACCGTTTCTTGTACTTTTACAATACTTTTTAAATCTATCTTCACTTTTCTAGTGGTCCATAGTCCGTCTAATTCCAAACTTGTTTCGGTAACGGTTGTTCGAAAATGCACCATGAACATCAATACAATCGAAATGAGTAAAATGCCGATACCTGCGATTAAGAATAAATCGTTTTCTTGTGAACGATGCTCGTCTTGCCAAGCATAAACAATGAAACAAAATAAGGCGACGATTAAACGCAAACTTAAGTTACGATGATCTCTGCCTAAGAATTGTTTTTCGCTAAATAAGATTTCGTTAGTCATAATGTGTTGATAATAAATTGACTAAAATAGATAATGATGGATTCAAAAACTGCTTTCGTTGAATAACTTATGTATACCTTTTTGAGGTGTGCAATGGTCTTAAAGAATGATTGCTTTCCTCTGCAAAAGTATGTTTTTAAGACATTCAGTAACTGCTTAAATTTTAAAAGATATTGACCATGTTTTAAAATTTGTTGAAGATACCAATCAAGTATCATGGGCGCACAACGATGTTACAACAGTTTTCTAAGTGGTTGTTTTATTTAGGGTACTCATGCATGGCTTCGCAAGTTGTTTTAAGGGTCAAATGGACTGCGCAGCGCTGATTATGCCCAAACGTATTATTCATTAGTGTTTGTTTTTCTTAGGGTATTCATGAATCTTCGATTTATTCGTTAGTGTTTAGCCCTTTTATAAGGGCTTCATGAACCTTCGGTGTCATCATCGGTTGGTGAGCACTCGCTCATGGGCATTTCATCTGAAAATATTTTGTTTTTTAATGGACAGATGGAATTACCTGAGTATTATTCAGTAGTAGTTTTTCTGTATGGTCTTCATGCGTGCTTCGCAGGTTTCATGTCCCTTTGTGTTGAGACTCTACATGGCGGTTTCATTTAAATTGGGGTAATGGTTAGTTGAATTGTTTTCTTTGTGTTGTTAGTGACTTTAAATCGGTTGTCTAAACGCATGCCCATAATCCAAATAATAGCATGGTCGCCATTTACAATAAAGGGAATTTGCTTTTTGACGTGTATCGGTATTTTTTGATGAATAAAAAAATCACTTACTTTTTTTTTGTTTTTCATACCCACTGGGTAAAAGAAATCACCTTCTTCCCATGCCC
>CANJWF010000178.1 GCA_947478315.1 Sphingobacteriaceae bacterium
AATGTTGGCAACATTTTTTTCTTTGTAGGTAATGTCTAATATCTGTTGTTTGAATCTTTTGCCGCCACAACTTTCACAAGGCAAATAGATGTCGGCCATAAACTGCATTGAAATTTTTACTTCACCTTCTCCTTCACAAATATCACATCGTCCGCCTTCAACATTAAAAGAGAAATAACCTGGTTTTAATCCTAGAGCTTTGGATGCGGGTAATTTTGCGAATAAATCTCGTATATCATCCCATGCTTTGATATATGATACAGGGTTTGAGCGTGACGAGCGTCCAATGGGATTTTGATCGACCATTTCTACTTTTTCTATCGTTGAAATGTCGCCCGTGAGTAAATCAAATTTACCTGTTTCTTCTCGAGAAATAGCTCCTATTTGTTTCTGTAATGCTGGAACTAGTATTTTTTTTATTAGGCTTGTTTTACCCGAACCAGAAACTCCACTGACTACGGTAAGGGTATGTAGAGGAAATTTTACATTGATATTTTTAAGATTATTTTCGCGTGCTCCTTGAATTTCTAAATAACTACTCCATGGTCTGCGTTGCTTAGGGGTGGGTATTGAACGTTTGTTGGATAGGTATTGGGCGGTTAAACTTTCTTCGTTATTAATAATTTCATTGAATGTGCCTGCACAAACGAGCTCTCCTCCGTGACTACCTGCTAATGGTCCGATGTCGATGATGTGGTCTGCTGCTCGCATAATTTCCTCTTCGTGTTCTACTACTATAACCGTATTACCTGCTTCTTTTAATGATTCTAAAATGCCGATAAGTCTACGTGTATCTCTAGGATGAAGTCCGATACTTGGTTCATCTAAAACATAAATAGAACCTACTAAACTACTTCCTAATGAGGTTGCTAAGTTAATTCGTTGAGATTCTCCTCCTGAGAGTGTATTGGATAGTCTATTAAGGGTAAGGTAATTCAATCCTACGTTTGACAGATAGGTCAGTCTATTGATAATTTCTAATAGTAAGCGTTGAGCAATTTGTTGATCGTGCTCGCTTAATACTACATCGGTGAACCATTGGAGTAAGTTTTCGATAGGCATTAATACCATATCTGTGATTGATAGTTGATTTATTTTAACATAATTGGCATCTTTTCTTAGGCGGCTACCTCGACAATCTGGACAAGCAGTTTTTCCTCTATATCGAGATAAAATGACGCGATATTGAACTTGATAAGTTTGTTTTTGTAAGAAATCAAAAAAATTATCTAAGCCCGCAATGTCTTTAGTTCCTTTCCAGAGTAATGATTTTTGTTGTACGTCGAGTTCTGCATAAGGTCTGTGTATGGGAAATTTATGTTTGGCGCTTGCACTTATAAAGTCTTTTTTCCATTTACCTAGATTAATGCCTCGCCAAGGTGCTATTGCATCATCAAAAACAGACCTTTTTTTATCGGGTACTACTAAATCTTCGTCTATTCCGATAACATTTCCATGACCTTCGCAGGTTTTGCATGCTCCGTATGGATTGTTAAAACTGAAAAGATTAACAGATGGATTTTCAAAACTAATATTGTCCAATTCAAATCGGTTGCAAAAATGCTCCATCCGATTCTCTGCTTCTAAATAACAGTCACCATTTCCTTCTAAAAAAGCGATTTGAACCGAATCAGATAGTCGTGCTACGGTATCTTCATCTTGGTTGGTACGAACACGGTCTATAACGATGAATATATTTTTCGTGCTATTTTTTCGTTTATTCGATTTGGTTTCGGAAAGCCATTCTTCTATTCGAAGAATTTTATTATCTAATACTATGCGTGTGAATCCTTTTTGTAACCAAATGTTGCATTCTTCTTCAAGCGTGCGTCCATTATCTAATAATAAGGGACATAGAATTAATAAGGAGGTGTCATCGGGAAAGGTCAATATAAAATTGACAACGTCGGTAACGCTATTTTTTTTTACTTCTTTACCTGATATGGGTGAATAGGTTTTGCCTATACGTGCAAAAAGTAATTTGAGATAATCGTAAATTTCGGTAGAGGTGCCAACTGTTGACCTAGGATTAGAGGTATTTACTTTTTGTTCAATGGCTATACAAGGCGCAATACCTTGTATGATATCTACATCGGGTTTATTCATTTTACCCAAAAATTGTCGGGCGTATGCAGATAAACTTTCGATGTAACGCCTTTGTCCTTCGGCATATAGGGTGTCAAATGCTAAGGATGATTTTCCCGAACCCGATAATCCTGTAATGACTACGAGTTGATTTTTGGGAATGTTAACATCTATGTTTTTGAGATTATGAACCCTCGCTCCTTTAATGATAACGTGGGTGCTTGCGTCGATAGCGATACGGGGAGTGACCATGCTTTATTTTACAACTAAGCGACAAAATTAACTTTTGAAAACCGAAAACTTACATTTATTATCTACTTGGTAATGCGTTAGAATTGATTTGGTATTAGGGTAGGATGATTGTTCGATAAGTTAGACTTTGTTGGGGCAGAATTATTTACTCCTCTCCTTTTTGTACTTTTGCTGCATGCGTATAGATATTATTTCTGTTTTACCTGCTCTGTTAGACAGCCCTTTTGCTCATTCTATTCTACAGAGAGCTCAAAAGAAGGGATTAGTAGAAATTTATGTACATCAACTTAGAGATTATGCACAGAATAAACACAGGAGTGTAGATGATTATCCTTATGGTGGAGGTTCGGGTATGGTAATGTGTATAGAACCTATTGCCAATTGTATCGAAAAACTACAAGCAGAACGTTGTTACGATGAAATTATTTTTATGACCCCAGATGGGCATACGCTCAATCAACGTATGGCCAATAAGTTTGCTGTTAAAGAAAATTTATTGATTTTATGTGGTCATTATAAGGGTATTGACCAACGTATTCGTGATATTTTTATTACTCAAGAAATTTCTATTGGAGATTTTGTTTTGTCGGGAGGTGAGCTTCCTGCGGCAGTTTTAGTGGATGCTGTGGTAAGGCTCATTCCGGGTGTATTATCGGATGAAACTTCGGCATTATCAGATTCTTTTCAGAATGATTTACTGGATGCACCTGTTTATACGCGTCCAGCAAATTGGAGAGGATATGAAGTGCCATCTATATTATTGAGTGGAAACACTCCTGAAGTTGAAAAATGGCGTTTTGAAAAGGCTATTGAACGAACGCAACGATTGAGACCTGATTTATTGGATGACAATAATCGAGAAACTGCTTAAAGTTTGAAAGTATTGACAGAGTTTTAATTTTTGATAAAGTTACCTATCGCATATGGTTAACACTTATTAAGTGTTGATGTGTAAAAGTATCAATCAAAATTTAAACGGTTTATAAAAAATTGACATTAAATGTATTTAAACTATGAATATCAAAAAAACACCTAAAGAATCGCATGTGATTATGCACGAGTTGGTATTACCGAATGATACGAACTATTTGAATAATTTAATGGGGGGTAAATTATTGCATTGGATGGATATTGCTGCTGCTATTTGCGCACAAAAACATGCTAATAAAATTGTGGTAACGGCTTCGGTTGATAACGTTTCGTTTAAACAACCTATTTTGTTTAGTAACATTGTGGAGTTACATGCACGAGTTACCAGAACCTTTAATACGTCTATTGAGGTTCGTTTAGATGTTTGGGCAGAAAACCCCATTATGGGTACAAAAATTAAAAGTAATGAGGCTTATTATACAATGGTA
>CANJWF010000179.1 GCA_947478315.1 Sphingobacteriaceae bacterium
CTGTCTTTAACAGTATCCCAAAGGCCCCGCCCATGTTTTTTATGAGTTGATTTTTTTCTTTTTACCATATTTATTAATGAAAAAAAATAAAAATTTAAAAAAATATTTCCTCGTTGAAGTTCTTTCTAAACTTATCGTTACGTACGTCTACGTACAGAAAAGAGTAGGGCTTCTCAGTGGCATATTTATAAATTTTTAAAAATTCTGGAAATTCTATGGAAAGATCCAGGTGTCTATGGATATCTTCTAATTTATCTTCAGAAAAACTTCGGAAACATAGAAAATAATCAAGTTGTTTTAAGGCGGCAGGCTGTAGATCTGTTATGTATTGTGTTGAAATAAATACTTTTGCATGGTAGTGCCTATTCGTCTTTAAAAGGTTACCAATCGAAGCATGTCTCATCGCACTGCCTAAATCATCGAAAATAAATATATATTCTAAAGGCTTTATTTTTTTTATTTTTTTAGCGCTAGTAGACGTTCCGCCTAGCGCCCTTACGGGTACACCAAAATCTATTTTTGGTTGTTCTTGTTGTTCTTTTCCCTTCACGGGGGAAATAAAAGTACTTCTAATTTCTGCTAAAATTGAGTCTACTATCGATGTACTTCCGTGCACATCAAGACTATCAGTAATAAAACAGCTCGATCCTCTTTTCTCTAATAATTTTTGTATTTCAAGGTAAGTAGGGTCCCGGTGGGCAGTGGGGCAAAAAATAAACACTCTTAAATTTTTATGCTTCTTCTTTACACAGTAACGTAATATATGATGCAACACACTTGTTTTACCAGATCGTTTCTTGGCTATTATTCCCACATTTGGGTAGGGTTCTGAAAATAACTCATAGCCAGGTATATTTTCCGATGATATTTTTGGTAAAACAACAGGTTTGACAGTTGAATTGTTAATTTTGCTAGTGCTTAACATTTATTACATACGTTTTTTCCGGCAGTAAAAAAATTACAGAAGTGTTATTCCTGATGCACCAATATTAAGAATCTTTTGTGTAACACAATATGTATAAATTATTCTATTGTCGGCTGCTTTTGTTATATTTGTGGTATAAATCTGTTCTTGAGCAAGAGATACCCCATCCTCCGAAGTATTATTATCAACAAAGTCAATACATTTCAAGTTGGTGAAATCTCTCAACCAGCATTGATGTCGTCTAAACATGGCAGAATTTTGAATGACAGACCCTTCAAATTTGTCACGCAATGCTAAATAAAGCTCATTTGCTGCCGAGGACCATGTAACATCAGATAGTCTCTGAGAATTCATTTCATCGTAAATATCAATCAAGACACTATTATTAGAATTACTGTTAAGCATACTTGCTTGAAGAGTTGCTCTTGAATCAAACAAACTTGTCCACACTCTCAGTAAATTAACCCCATGTGCTCTTGAAAGTCGAGTTTGTATTGAAGATGAAGCAGAATTATTTGTGGTTGTTTTATATCCGTATACATAAGGGATCACCATTGAAATTCCTTCCCCAGAGCGAGCTTTGTCCATCAAACCATTCTGTATCTCTATGTTAGATTCTACAGCATTGTACAGGGTCAATTTATTAATGGTTATTCCGGTGGGTGCTACGGCGTTGGTTTGAATATTAGCAGCATGAGACCCAACCCAAGCTATTCTCGGGGTTGCCGACCAGTACACATAAAGTAACAGGGTTTCTCCGTAAAACATGTCACGGTCTAATCCAAGAATAGAATCCGGGGCAATGACATCCAGAGGTAGAACAACGTTCATATAGAGAATAGAGGCGATCCCAGTAACATCTTCTGCTGGAGAGGTGTAGTAGCCTGATAGATCGGAATTGTCAACAACACAAGTCCCAGCTGTTCCAGTAACTGAAAGATCTAGTGTATCTCCAATTAACCTTCTACTAGGGTTCATCATGTTGTTATCAGAAACACCCACATCGAGGGCCGCCACTTGAGCAGAATCTCTGGTTACAAAATCTGAAAGTTTAGTTAAATATGGGTTGACCATGCTAGTATAGTTGGGGACGTTTGTTATGTCGCATAATTGGACACCTGATTTAGTTTGAAGCATGATTCGATCAATCATAGAGACCCCATTCATATGAAGTCTGTTGAAAAGAACACCTCCGGCGGAAGCAACATTCAACGTGAATTTAAGAAAACTTTTAGAGTGGTTAACAACATGACTTGATGTTGGTAACTCGAAAACTGATTCTGAGGTTGACCCAGCAGATAAGATCACAGATTGACCTCCGGAGAGTTGGTATGACTTATTGTGACGGTAAGTTGGATGGCTTCTAATCTTTTTAGAGAAGCTCAAGGCATTATCGTATTCTAACATTTATATTAAATAAATAAAAAAAAAAAAAAATTTACGTTTCTAGCCGATCCAAATTTTTCAAAATGATATGACTTCGGGCCACATCATAGTAGTCTTCTCTCTTAAAAAATATCAACCTCAATTGAACATCAAGGCCGTTTAGATCCACTTGCTTCTCATCGTTACCAATTATCTGGAAATTGAATTTAGAATTATTAGAAATATTAGCCACTAATTCCCTCCCTCTGTACTCAATCTGAGTACAACTATACTGGATAACTGACCAATTTGCTTCTCCTGAGCAGGGTATAAATTCTAACGTTCCATACCTCACCAGATCAGATTGAACTAAGAGACAGTTCAGATTTTGCATATTTTGAACAATCGATGACATGAGTGTATTATTTACGAATATATTAATAGAGTCTAGAGCAAAGCCAAACTGAACCGCAGTGAGATCTGTATTTTCAAAGCTTATCCTAGGCTGATCAAGTCTGGCAAGTGGATCTTTTGTTACTACAAAAGTAAGAAGGTCATCATCCCCCCCCGAAGTGGATGCTGAGGAGAGCACTGAATAATCATTGGGAATCAAGCCATCATTTCTAATATTTGAATTTAACAATGCTTGTACATTTAATAATGATGCGATTTGAAATGCAAATTTAGCTCTACTAAACCATCCAACAGGAATGGTTAAACGAACTGGTGGTGTTATTGTATCTTCTTGAAAAGTGAAACGATTATAGCCTGTTCGTATGGCATACCAACTTTTAGGTATACTAGCTCCAATCAAACAAACTGTATCGAAATTGTTATTTTTGGGAAGTTCTATCTGAAAATCGAAATTTGAGGATGTACCTGATAGACGATTTTTTGAATCGATGTAAATTATGTATGGGCGAGATGTCTGCATCTTTATTTACTACGTAGAAAAAATAAGATTTTTTTATTAGATAAAACCAAATTTCTCACGCATCGATTTTGCTTTTTGCTCAGCATTTAAAACATTGTACTTGGTTGCTTCTGTAAATTTGTTGCCCTTCATGCGGTTGATAAGAAACCTCATTGAATGGAAACCACAGTTATCACTTGATTTTTGTTCTACAATCCGGTTAACCTTGTATTTCATCATATATGGTAGATGTAACGCATCAACAACTCGTTTCATATCTCTATCAAAGCCCTTTGGCGGGTCTTTTCCGAAGGAATCGTAATACTCAAGCGATTTATCGTGATCAGCATCCAAGTAACATGCAACCCAATGTTTACCTTCTTTTGATGATGGATCTGTGTTCATTATGAACGCCATTTTGTTTGCTGGTTTTAGATTTTTTAATTCATCACGCATAAATGTACCTTGATA
>CANJWF010000180.1 GCA_947478315.1 Sphingobacteriaceae bacterium
ACTGAGCTACCGGACCTAATTGAAAAACCCCCTCCTATTGGAGAGGGTTTTGTCGGGGTGGCAGGATTCGAACCTACGACCTCCTGCTCCCAAAGCAGGCGCGATACCGGGCTACGCTACACCCCGAAAACATTGCAACAAAGGTATAAAAATACTGTTGCTATTAAGAAGAAAATATAAAAGAACTTTTGTGTGCGGTGAGGGAGGGATTCGAACCCTCGGTACCCTTTTGGGGTACGACGGTTTAGCAAACCGTTCCTTTCGGCCTCTCAGGCACCTCACCTCCTTTTGCTAAAGGACTGCAAATATAACACTATATATTTTCGCTCCAATTAATTTTTGAAGAAATCAATAATTAAATTCGCTAATTCTACACCAATGCGCTCTTGGGCTTCGTTCGTAGAGGCACCAATATGTGGAGTAAGTGATATTTTGGGATGTTTCAGTAACTCTGTTCTTGGCGTAGGTTCGTTTTCAAACACGTCTAAGCCCGCGAAAGCTACTTTGCCACTGTCTAGGTTTTCCAATAAGGCTACTTCGTCTATAGTGCCCCCACGTGAACAATTTACAATAGCTACTCCTTTTTTCATCGCTTCAAATTCAGCTACTCCTAAAACAGGTTTTTCTGCAAATGGAACATGTAGGCTAATAAAATCACTATTTTTAATCAAATCATCTAGATTAACTACTTGAATAGGAAATTTAACCGTAATGTCTGCTGCAAAGGTTACTTCTAGTTCGTTCGGACAGCCAAACAAATCAAAAGCCAGCACTTCCATCCCTAAGCCTAGTGCTAATTTGGCAGTTTCACGACCAATGCGACCAAAACCGATAATTCCAATTTTTTTACCTCTTAATTCTATTCCTTTTGCGTATGCTTTTTTTAGTTCATTAAATTGTGTTGCACCTTCGTTAGGCATGCGACGGTTGGCATCTTGTAAAAATCTAACCCCTGTGAATAGGTGAGCAAAAACTAATTCAGCTACCGATAAAGACGATGATGCAGGTGTGTTAACTACTGCTAAACCTTTATTTTTAGCATATTCTACATCAATATTATCCATTCCTACTCCTCCTCTACCGATGAGTTTAAGATTAGGACAAGCATCAATCAGTTCTTTACGAACTTTGGTGGCACTTCTAACAGTAATTCCGTCGTATTCATTTAAACGAACGGCTAAATCTTGCTGAGGTATATTTTGCGTATCTACTATAAAACCAGCTTGTTCTAGCAATTTTTTACCTATTGGATCTATGCCATCATTGGCTAAAATTTTAATTTGAGACATTATTTTTGGGATTATGAAAATGAGCTATGAAAAACGAATTGATTTATTAGATACTAATCGTAACTTAATGTAAGTTCATTGATGTAAAAATTAAGCATGTTTTTTAGCAAATTCTTGCATAATTTCTACTAAAACATGAATGCTAGTGATAGACATGGCGTTGTAGATGGACGCTCTAAATCCACCCACGCTACGATGACCTTTGAGACCTACACAACCGTGTTCTTGTGCAAATTTTAAAAATTCTTTTTCTAAATCAGGGTTCTCCATTACAAAGCAAACATTCATTTTTGAACGATCTTCTTTTACACAAGTGCCTTTAAATAAAGAATTTCTGTCTATCTCTTCGTAGAGCAAATTGGCTTTAGCGATATTTTCTTTTTCAATGGCTGCTACACCTCCTTTTGCTTTTAACCATTTCAGCGTAAGCATAGATACATACACGGCATAAACTGGCGGTGTATTGTACATAGAACCATTATCTATATGTAATTGGTAATTTAACATACTAGGTATTTTGTGGCTTACTTTACCCAAAAGTTCATCTTTAACAATTACTAAAGTAGTTCCCGCTGGTCCCATATTCTTTTGTGCACCAGCATAAATAATACCAAAATTACTCACATCAATTGGGCGGCTAAATATGTCGGAAGACATATCGCATACCAAAGGAATGGGCGATTGAGGGAATGTTTGTAATTGCGTTCCGTAAATAGTGTTATTAGAGGTAATGTGTAAATAGCTGGCATCGGCAGGAATGGCATAATCTTTAGGTATGAAAGTATAATTCGCATCTTTTGAGGAGGCTAATACCGCTACTTCTCCGAAATTTTTAGCTTCTTTAAGTGCTTTACTTGCCCAAACGCCCGAATCTACATAAGCCGCTTTTTGGTTTTTTTCTAAAAGATTAAATGGTACCATTGCAAACTGTGTGCTTGCTCCACCTTGTAGAAACAAAACAGAGTAACCATCAGGAACTTGCAGTAATTCTTTAACTAAAGCAACTGCTTCGTTCATAACTGCTTCAAAATCTGCTGAACGATGTGAAATCTCTAGCAAAGACATGCCGCTACCGTTGAAATCTATGATAGCTTGAGCAGCTTGTTTTAATACTTCTTGAGGTAAAATAGCTGGTCCAGCTCCAAAATTATGCTTCATTATTTTATGATTTTATGATGGTTATTTGATAATTGTGATGTTTGTTTATACGTGTTCACGACTTGATGAATGTTTAGCATGTTGAGTGTAGCGAGAAATGTTAGATTAAAATAGTTGTATTCGAATTTTTAACCCGCTAAATCGGTAAATTGAAAGGCTTAACCGTAAAAACGCCCGAAGTTAAGCAAATTGATTTTGCTAATAAAAAATGTTTTTTAAAATACCTAATTTCGCCGAATGAGAGTAGCCATTAACGGATTTGGAAGAATAGGTCGTATTACCTTGCGCACGCTGTTGCAACGGCAGGCTATAGAGGTGGTTGCCATTAATGATTTGGCAGATTTACCTACGTTGGCACATCTGTTTAAGTATGATTCTATTCATAGAGGATTTCATGGAGAGGTGATGGTTGCTGAAGATGATTTGGTGGTAAATGGGCAATCTATTCGAGTGTTTTCTGAAAGTAATCCCCTGCGGTTACCTTGGCGTGATTTGGATATTGATTTAGTGATTGAATCGACAGGTAAACTGACTCGAAAGGAGCAGGCAGCGCAACATTTGCAGGCTGGTGCTAAACAAGTCATTATTTCTGCTCCTTGTCCCGATAGAGAGATACCTACGGTGGTGTTGGGTGTGAACGACCACTTGGTAAACTTGCTCTCTCCTATTCTTTCTAATGCTTCTTGTACTACCAATAATGTAGCTCCCATGATTAAAATTTTGGACGATTATTGGGGTATTAAGAATGCCTATATTACTACAGTACATTCGTTTACTGGCGACCAATCTTTGCACGATAGTCCTCATAAAGACTTACGGCGTGCTCGTGCCGCTACTACTTCTATTATTCCTACGACAACTGGTGCAGCAAAGGCTGTAACAGCTATTTTCCCTCATTTAGAAGGTAAATTAGGAGGAGCAGGTATACGTGTACCAGTTCCCAATGGCTCGCTAACAGATTTGACTTGTATTTTAAATACACAACCTATTGATGTAGATGATATTAATAGAATTTTTAAAATTGCTGCTGGACAATCGTTGAAAGGTATTTTGGCTTATACAGGAGACCCTATTGTGTCTGTTGATATATTGGATAATCCGCATTCGTGTATTTTTGATGCTCAACTAACCTCTATTGTTGGTCGGCTGGTAAAAGTGGTCGGTTGGTACGATAACGAATATGGTTACTCGAGCCGATTGGCTGATTTGGTAGAGAAAATACA
>CANJWF010000181.1 GCA_947478315.1 Sphingobacteriaceae bacterium
CAGGAAGTTCAACAGGAACGACTAATACAGGAAGTTCAACAAAAACGACCAATACAGGAAGTTCAACAACCAATACAGGAAGTTCAACAGGAACGACCAATACTCAGGTTTATCCTAATCCTGTAGAGAATTTCAGAAGTTCCATTAGTGTTGCTTCGTGGGGGAGCTCGATTGACGATGTTGTTTTGGTAAACGCTGAAATAATAGATATGACGGGAAAAGCATATAAATTCGATAATATAAATATTGAGAGTTCTAATGTAGGGTATCGGCTATATACACTTGTATTGGGCGATAATATCAAATCTTTACGTGTAGGCTCTTGGGTTTATTTTAAGGGATATTATGGTAGTGGTAGAACATTTTTAACCAAAATTTTTCTACAATAAAACTAACGATTAGATTTATTGTATAAGAGAAAAGGTCATCTCAATTTTATCTTGAGATGACCTTTTCTCTTATACAATATCTAGTAGAAGTAATTCTATCAATTAGTATAAAAGATTGTTGTAAGGAAAACGGCTAATATGAATGGCTTTAATGTGCTCATAGAGTGATTTTCTGAATAAGTCTATGTTTTTTTTCTGTGTTGCAGATATAAATAAGGCTGGTGCATTTGTTTTGGCCATCCAGCTGTGTTCAAAATCATGTACCGTCGTTAATTCACTTACTGGGTGTGCAAGGTTATAGCTGTCTATTTTATTAAATACGGTTATAGTTTCTTTATCAGCAGCATCTAAATCTTTTAATGTTTGATTTACGGTAAGCATGTGTTCCTCAAAATTAGGGTGGGAAATATCAATGACGTGTAACAAAATATCAGCCTCACGAACCTCATCTAAAGTCGATTTAAAACATTCAATTAAGTGATGGGGTAGTTTTCGAATAAATCCTACTGTATCGGATAATAAAAATGGTAAATTTTCTATTACCACTTTACGTACGGTAGTATCTAGTGTTGCAAAAAGTTTGTTTTCTGCAAAAACTTCCGATTTTGAAATCAAATTCATCAAAGTAGATTTACCCACATTGGTATATCCTACCAACGCTACCCTAACTAATTCATGCCTATTCCCTCTTTGAGTAGCATTTTGCTTGTCGATATGTTTAAGTTTATCTTTCAGTAAGGCAATTTTATTTAAAATCATTCTGCGGTCACTTTCAATTTGGGTTTCACCAGGTCCACGCATACCTATTCCCCCTTTTTGGCGTTCCAAATGTGTCCACATACGAGTTAACCGTGGTAATAAATATTGTAATTGCGCTAATTCAACTTGTGTTTTCGCTTGGGCAGTTTGAGCTCTTTTCGCAAATATGTCTAAAATTAAATTGCTACGGTCAAGTACTTTACAATTCAATTCTTTGGAAAGATTTCTAGCTTGTGAGGGAGACAATTCATCGTCAAAAACCACAATATCTATTTCTTCGACTGTGACATAGGTTTTAATTTCTTCTAATTTTCCTGTACCTACATAAGTTGCTCTATCTGGTTTGAGCATTTTTTGAGTAAAAGAGGTGTAAATATCTCCCCCTGCTGTATCAACCAAGAAAGCTAATTCATCTAAAAATTCTTTGCTTTGGGTATCACTTATTGAAGCAGGTTGTACTGCTACTAAAACTACCTTTTCTCGTCTAATTGCAGTATCATACAGTTGTTTTTTCACCTAAAGTTTGTTAATGTATGTAAATAAATATGCGTCTTTTCGAGTTTAATCGACATTGTTATGTAAGAAGATGGTTAATCAATAGCATCTGATAAATTGTTTTTATCTTCTTCTATATTAATCACTTTTCGTATAGGTACTGCAAATTCAGCTTGATGTTTCTGTACGATATCTAATATAGCGTAATTAATTTCTTCTTTTATTTCTGCATAAGGAGCATAATCCATCATTTCAATAAAATAAAGCACTTGTACATTTAGTGAAAATTCTCCGAAACTTTCAAATACAACAACCGTTTCATCATTCGTTGTTGGATGTTTGTTAATGCAATCTTTTATATCTTCTGCAATTTTTTTTAATATCTCACTCGGTGTGTTGTAAGCCAAAGAAATATTAAATTTTAATCTCCTGTAATTACGTAAGGTCAAATTATCTAATAGTCCGTCTATCAATTTTTTATTAGGAAGCGTAATAATGCTTTTATCTAGCGTTCTTATACGCGTGCTTCTAAAACCAACTTTTTCAATTGTTCCTTCAATATTTTCAACGCGAACTAAATCGCCTACCACAAAAGGTTTGTCTAAGAAAATGGCAAAAGAGCCTAATAAATTTTCCAAACTTTCTTTAGCAGCTAGCGCCAATGCAACTCCTCCGATTCCAAAACCTGTGAGTACGGTTGGAATATTTACGTCGAAAACTAAACCCAACATCACAAAAAATTGTATAATATAGGTCAATATTTTCGTTAATTCCTTTAAAAATGGGACTAATTGATCGTCACTTTTCGAGTCAGTTAAGGAGGCTTTGTAGGCAAATACTTCCGCTACGAAGTCGATTATTTTGAATAATATTTTAAATAGAGCCCAAATAATTAATAAAAGAAAAATTTTATCGATGAGTTCGCCGTACGTAATAACAAATTTTCTTCTTTTAAATAAAATTTCGTTTAAAGGATAATTAATTTGATTAATAGCGGTATAAAAAATCAAATATGTAATTAATCGTTCAACAGGTTTTACTAATAGGTCTCTGAAATGTTGAACAGAAATTCCTTGACTATATTTTCTGAAAAATTTATACAGGGTAGAACTGAGAAAAGTAGCTAAGAAACGTTTTATGAGTAAACCTAAAACAATGATAATGCCGAGTATCAAATAACTTAACAGCGTATTGCCACAATAATACTTATTTAATATATCCGTTTCCATACGTACGTAAAAACACCAATTTATAATTCTTGAATTAAGTTATACGAAAACACACCTTTTAATACATTTCTGCGTGATAGGTTTCCAATAAAAAAGCCTCACATTTAGATGATGTGAGGCTTCAATAAAGATGGATACATTATACCCTTTTGCTTTTAATTCTAGCAGCCTTACCAGTAAGTTTACGAATATAAAACAATTTAGATCGGCGAACTTTACCAACACTGTTGACGTCTATTTTATCAATATTAGGAGAATTTATGGGAAAAATACGCTCTACACCCACTCCATTTGACATTTTTCTTACAGTAAAAGTTTCAGTAGTACCAACGCTATTTCTCTGAATAACTACACCTTGATAAACTTGAATACGCTCTTTGTTACCTTCGCGAATTTTGTAGTGTACACTTATCGTGTCACCCGCTTTAAAAACAGGGAAGTTGTTTTTTACGACAGCTTGTTCCTGTACAAATTTGATTAAATCCATATGATTAATAATAAGTAATGTTTAGAGGTAGCTCGTAGCTACATAAAGTTTAGCTCGCAATTTTACGATTTCTTTTCAACAAAATCAAATACTAATATGTTTGGAGCAGGGCAAACGCATTAAAATAAATTTAAAAACGAACATTATTTAATCATTTGATTGTCAATAAATTATCTTGTTTTTGAAGAGAAATTATTGTATATTTATCTGATATTCAGATAAATATGATTTTGAGCAAAAACACTATTATTGAC
>CANJWF010000182.1 GCA_947478315.1 Sphingobacteriaceae bacterium
GTTTTGCTAACAGACTCAACAATACCTCCTGTTGCGGGCATATTAAGTACGGTGGTTGCGTAATTTTTCTTGTTCATCACGTGTTCTTTAAAAAACTCATAGGTTCCTGAACTAGTTTCACGGGAATAAACTACTATTTTAATGTCTTCTCCGCCTACTTGTTTCCAATTAGTGATTTTACCTGTGAATATTGCTTCTAATTGCTCGCGAGTTAATTGGCTTACTTTATTGGATGGATTAACAATAACCGCTAAGGCATCTTTGGCGATGGTTACTTCTTTGATTGTTTTGCCTGCATCATGCAATTTCATGCGCTCATCTAGTTTAATTTTTCGAGATGACATGGCAATATCGGTAGTACCGTCAATCAATGCTGTAATACCTATACCACTACCTCCTCCTGTTACAATGATACGGGCACCTTTATTTTTTTTTATATATACTTCGGCTTCTTTTTGAGATAAGGGTAATACGGTATCACTTCCTTTTATTCTTTGTGCAAAAGAGGCTTGCACACATGCTAAGAGCAAAATAGTGGATAATAACTTTTTCATGTTGCTGTAATTTTCTATAAAATAAAGATAGGATTGTTTTTTTCGATGTCTAAAGGTTTCAAGGGTGTTGTTGGCTTCCGCTTGATAGGGAAACATAGCCTATCAATTTTACTATTTCTTGACCTTGACTTGATAAGACAAAATTGAGAAATGGACGTACTTTTTTATATTTTCTTTTTACGTAATAGTAATATAATGGTCTTGAAATGGGATAAGTATGGTTGTTAACTGTTTCGGTAGAGGGTATAATATAATTTTTTCCACCATCAAAAGATACCTGAAGAGGCTTTACACTTTCTTCTAAGTAACTATATCCCAATCCCACATATCCTATGCCTCCTTCGGTTTGGGATATAGATTCTATAATAGCACCAGTTGCAGGTAAACTTAGTGCATAGTTAGTGTAATTTTTTCTTCTTAGCACCACATCTTTAAATATATCGTAAGTACCTGAACTAACTTGACGAGAAAAAACAACTATTTTTTTATTGTTACCACCAACTTGTTTCCAATTGGTAATTTTTCCTCTAAATATATCCTCCAACTGACGTCTGGTTAATCTATTAACTCTATTGTGAGGATGAACAATGACAGTAACTGCATCTTGAGCGACAACAGTTTCCATAACCGATTGCTTTTTTTTTCGCAGAGCGAAGCGTTCTTGTGTTTTTATTTTTCGGGAAGACATTGCTATATCAGTATGTCCATCAATCAATGCGCGAATACCAACAGCACTACCTCCGCCCGTTACCATCAATTTGGCATTGGGATGTGTTTTTAAATAAATTTCTACTTGCTTTTGAGCTAAAGGTAACAGGCTATCACTCCCTTTTAATTTTTGGGCTAACAAAATTTGATGAGACCCAATTACTATAATGAATAAAAATATTTTTTTCATCGGTTGTGAATATTTTACATAATAAAGCCAATGTGAAGTATTTATTAATGTATCACATTGGCTTTAAACTCATTAGTAGAAAAAAATTTATTGGTCATATCTTCCCCAACGACACCATTGTGCTGTCCAATCGGTTGTGGCGTCGAATGCACCTATTTGTATCCCACCTGCCAAAGCGGGTGAATCTGAAGTAGGGCGAAAATTAGGAGCAGTTGTATCGAATGGTTTTGTCAACTTTACATCAGTTACTGCCAACACTTGATTATTTGAACTACTTACTTTGAATACTGCATCAAAACTTGTTTGACTAGTAAAAATAGTTTCCGCGTTTAATGCTACATTCCAATAAGGTACTTGAGTAGAACCCGATGACGTGGTAGCAATGATGATATTTTTAATGGTTGATTGTCCATTTTGATAAGCTGTTGCCACATCACTGGATTCTAACATGAGTCCTTTCTGATGACCTAAAAATATGGTATTTTGAATATCAAATTTGGCGGATCTTCTTAAACGGGCAGCATAAGCATGATTTGCGGCAGTATTGGCAGCTCCATTTGGTCCAATTAACGTAAGATATTTCACAATTGGTTTGCTGATTGGAGTGGCTGCTGTGCCTGTAGCGTCATTATCTAACTCAATACCATTAGCCGCATCTTTAGCATCTGCAATTTCTGGCACTCGCAATGCGACCGCATACTGAATGGTTCCATTATAACCAAAATCGAAATCTAAATCATCATCAACGGTGCCATAGGCTACTAAATGATCGGCATTTACCGTTCCACCGAAAAATTCAAAGGCATCGTCATTCGAATAAAAGGTTTCAATATAACTTAAAGTGGTCCCATTCCCAACTGCATATAAACTCAAAGCATTGATTTCTTTATCGGGGGCATAAGCCAATCCTGCATACTCAATGCGCACATATTTTAAAACACCAGAATTGTCGTTATCTACTTTATCTGTCCCGTAATCAAACTGAATAAAACCTTCCGTTTTTTGAGCTGCGGTACGATTGGTTGTTGCTTTACCAATTAAAATAATGCCTCCCCATGCACCTAATTTTTTAACACTGGCGGTAAATACAATGGGCTTACTTACAGTTCCTTCGGCCATAATTTTACCTCCTCTATTAACCACTAATACGGAGGTTGCATCGGATTTAGCTTCTATTACCGTACCTGGTTCTATAGTTAATGTCGCTCCATCTTTAACTTCAACAGTTCCCTCTAAGATCCATTTTGTGTTTGCTGTAAGTGTTGTATTGGTTGAAATGGAAGAAGCAATCGTGTTGACTGAAGTAACAGGAGTAGGCTCATCGTTATTTTTTTTACATGATGCACTCAGAACAACAACTGCTAATAACAATAAATTTAATAGTTTCAAATTTTTCATAATTTTGATAATGTGGGTAATGAAAATTAATTTTTAATCCCGACAATGTTCGGTATATGATGTTAAGGAATCGTTAAAATACTTTATCTTTTATGTTAATTTTTATTTAATGATACATACTATAAGCCTATATTGTAAATAAAAGTTAAACCTATGTTTCTGCCTATTTTAGCTTTGTTCATGAGATTGTCTTTGTTCGAATCATATGATTTTGAACCGTCCACATCTTGGTAAAAGATTACATCGTTGTTGATAATATCGGAAACATTCAACCTGACTTCTGCTTTATTTTTCAATAGCTTTTTGGTAAGTTGTATATCGACTACATTTCTGCCTTTTTCATAAATATCGGCATAGCCTTGGAAGCCAACTTCTGCAATACGGTCTCCAATTCGGTTATATAAAACACTAACCGATAAATTTCTATCGACATCATTAAATAATAATCCTGTATTAATTAAATATGGAGACTGTCCTTGTAAAGCACGGGAAGAAACTGCTGAAGTCAAATTATTGAGATTAACTTGAGAATAAATAAGAGCAGCGTTGGCGTAGAAAACTAGATTGTTCCAAAATTTAGATTTTTCATCTACAAAATCAAAGTTTTTTCGCATCTCTGCTTCAATACCCCAAGTGGTTGCTTTTTCTGCATTCTGAAAGGTAAATGTGGAGGCATCTAGTACCCGTTGTTCGATAGGATTTTGGAAAATTTTGTAATAAGCTGACAATGAAAATATTTGACCA
>CANJWF010000183.1 GCA_947478315.1 Sphingobacteriaceae bacterium
ATTTCCAGCATAATACTTCCATCCTGTTTAACCCCTCGCATGATTGCCCTTTTTTCTTCTCCATGAATTAAAAAACGACGAACTTCATGTAAGCCTAGCAATCTATTACTATACAAATTATCGATGAAAGTTTTAGTCGATTTATCGCCATTCAAGAGTAAGTATTTTTCTTCCAATTTTGAACATAATTCGGTCAATATGTCCATTTTATCGTACACCTCTCCTGTTATATTTCGTAACGAAAGAACATTAACGCCCTTTATCGAAAATGCAACCTGATTAATATTAATGCCAATGCCCACGATAGCATACCGCAATCTATTACCCACAACTATATTCTCAATCAATACCCCACCTAATTTACCATTACCATAGTAAATATCATTGGGCCATTTAATGGTAACGCCCATTCCAACATATTTTGTTAAAGCCGTTATAATTCCCACACAGATTGCTTTATTGAGATTGAACTGCTCATTCACGGGAAGAAAACTAGGTTTCAACAACACACTAAACGTAAGATTACTACCCGATTCTGCAAGCCATTGGTTACCCTGCTGCCCTCTTCCAGCAAATTGTGTATCTGCCAAAATTACAGTACCCTCATCTATTGGTGCGTTATTTGACAAACACCTCTTTAGGTAATCATTGGTAGAATCTACAGACGACAATGTTATGTAGGTTTTACCAATTAGGGTCGTTGAAGACTTAGTCATCGGCAATCATTCAAAAATGTTACATTCATACCTAATTGAATACCTAAAGGCAAATAACTCTACGAAAATGCAACTTACTACCCAAGGCCTAAATAGGTATTTGGCAAATTAAAAACAAGTTGTTTTCGGATGAATTGTGTTATTTTGCGCCTCAGTTAAATTTCAAACATAGTAAAACTATCATAGTTGATGTCCGAAAAAAAGAAAAACCCGAATACAGAACTCCTAGCTCAATTGATAATCAAAGGCATACAAGAAAAAAAAGGCGACGATATTGTTAAACTAGACCTCAGCAACATACATGAGTCTCTTGCGGACTATTTTATCATTTGCCATGCCAATTCCTCCACACAAGTAAAAGCCATTGCCGACAGCGTAGAGGAATTTGTATGGAAAAATAATCAAGAATTACCCTTACGGAAAGAAGGTATTACCCATGGAGAATGGATTTTAATTGATTATGCCGATATTGTAGTGCATGTTTTCAAAACCGAAAAAAGAGCATTTTATGCCTTGGAAGAACTTTGGGGAGATGCCGAAGCTCAATATTATCAAAGTGCCTAAACAATATTACAATAAGTTTTCAGTTTTTAAATCATAATACCCACAGATGAACCCTTCAGAAGCTAAAGACCATCATTCAGAAGACAAAAAAACGTCTTATGAAAAAATAACAGGGAAAAAGTTTAAACCTAAACCCCCTAAATTTAACCCTATGTGGGTTTATGGAGCAATTGTACTCGCATTATTTGCCATACAATTTCTTTTTAGCGGTAGCGAAGCAAAAAAAATCAGCTATCAACAGTTTGAAAACCAAATGCTCAAACCACGAGACGTCGAAAAAATGATTGCCTTCAAGCAAGGCGATTTAGTGTATGTAGAGGTATATATAAAACCCGACCGTATCAAAACTCCCAAATATGAATCCATTAAAGGAAATAATACTTTCGGCAACAGCAGTGGTCCTCATTTTTATTTTACTGACGGTACCATAGATGGTTTACAAACAAAAATTAAAGATGCAGAAAAAGATATTCCAGATGGAGAAAAAACACCGTTGAGTTTTGAATCGAGAGAAAGTTTTTGGTCAAGTTGGCTAGTACAAACTATTATCATTGTGGTATTATTCGCCCTAATGTGGATGTTCATCATGCGCAGAATGGGAGGAGGAGCTTCGGGAGCAGGTGGACAACTGTTTAATATCGGTAAATCTAAAGCTACCTTATTCGACAAAGAGTCGCAAGTAAACATTACATTCAATGACGTGGCAGGGTTAGAAGAAGCCAAACAAGAAGTGATGGAAATTGTAGATTTTCTTAAAAATCCTAAAAAATACACTGATTTAGGCGGAAAAATCCCCAAGGGAGCCCTATTAGTAGGCTCTCCAGGAACTGGCAAGACATTGTTAGCAAAAGCCGTTGCAGGCGAAGCACAAGTGCCCTTTTTCTCTTTATCTGGCTCAGATTTCGTAGAGATGTTCGTAGGAGTTGGCGCCTCTCGGGTACGAGATTTATTTAAACAAGCCAAAGATAAAGCCCCCTGTATCATTTTCATCGATGAGATAGATGCTATCGGAAGAGCAAGGGGTAAAAGTAACATGATTGGCGGTAATGACGAACGAGAAAATACCCTCAATCAATTATTAGTAGAAATGGATGGCTTCGGTACCGATTCGGGAATTATTATCCTAGCAGCAACCAATAGACCCGATGTACTAGATTCTGCCCTCTTAAGACCTGGACGTTTCGATAGACAGATTTCGATAGATAAGCCAGATTTAATCGGTAGAGAACAAATATTTAACGTACATCTAAAACCCTTAAAACTGTCCGACAGTATCGACTCGAAAAAACTATCCGCACAAACACCCGGTTTTGCAGGTGCCGAAATAGCCAATGTTTGCAACGAAGCTGCACTCATCGCAGCACGACGCAACAAATCAGAGATAGACATGCAAGACTTCCAAGATGCCATAGACCGAGTTATTGGAGGACTAGAGAAAAAGAATAAAATCATTTCGCCAGAAGAAAAACTAATTGTTGCCTATCACGAAGCAGGACATGCAATTTCTGGATGGTTTTTAGAACATGCCGACCCATTAGTAAAAGTATCTATCATCCCTAGAGGAGTAGCCGCATTGGGATACGCACAGTATCTACCCAAAGAACAATTTTTATACACCTCTGAGCAACTCATTGATGGCATGTGTATGACCATGGGAGGTCGAGTAGCAGAAGACATTATTTTCAACAAAATATCCACTGGGGCACAAAACGACTTAGAACGCATTACCAAATTAGCCTATGCTATGGTTACACTGTATGGCATGAATCCCGTAGTTGGTAATATGTCCTACAACGACACACAAGGCGAATATCAATTTAACAAACCTTATTCCGAAAAAACAGCAGAACTCATCGACGTAGAAGTTCGGAAACTAATCGACAGCATTTATCAACGTACCAAACAGTTGCTAATTGAAAAACGTTCAGAATTAGAAAAATTAGCTAAAATTTTACTAGAAAAAGAAATTTTATTTCAATACGATTTAGAAACAATATTAGGGAAAAGACCTTTTCAACAGCGAACCACTTATGACGAGTTTGTCAATGGAGAAGAAAAAACACTCCCTGCAACAGCCTCAGATGATATTTTAACCACAAATAAGGAAGAGAACGAAGAATTGCCGAATGATACGACAGCCACACCGGCTGAAATTTCGGCTACATCAATCGCATAGTTTTTAATTTAAGTTAGTCACAAATGGTATACAAAGTATCTGTGACTAACTTAAAAAAACATAACCAAAATCAACCTACAATTAGTAACCACAACATTCCACCAAAACTATTC
>CANJWF010000184.1 GCA_947478315.1 Sphingobacteriaceae bacterium
GATTTTTTTTGGGTCTAAATTAGTTGTGTTGATCCCAATATTAGTTAGAAAATCTTTATTAATTTTATAAATGCCAGTTTGTGTTACTGCAATTTTATACCAGTCACCATTAGATAAAACAGATGAGTTTGAAAAGGTTGCTCCATTTTTGTTTAATGATAAATTTGGACTTGACTGCCATTGAATTTCATAATCAATTAGTTCTTCTACCTGGCCAGAATTATTCAATCTAAGAGGATAAAGTAAAAATTGATTTAAATTTTCTAACCTTGCGAAACCTGGTTTTGAAATAAATTCAAAATTAGACGTTAAGTAAGTTCCAAATACTTTTTTTATACTTGCTGAAGTAGCACCAGAGAGTAATATGGTTTTTTTTAAAATCAATTTAGGAATTAAATTTTCATTCAAGTTTGATGGCTTAGAAACAATAAAAAATGGGAAATTATTTCTTAATACGTCATAACTTGCATTTTTTATCTGAAGTTTAAGAAAAACCGTATCGGTTAAGTCTATTTTTAATATATTGGATTTGAACTCAGTTGAAGAATTTGATTGAGAATTGAGCTTACCAATATATAATAATAAAAACCCTAAAAAAAAATTAGAAAAATTCTTAAAAAACAGCATACAAACTTTACAAATAATAAAAACTAACAACAAAGTAACGATTTGTATCTTAATTTATTGTTATTTCTTTGTTTTTAAAAATCTATTAATTATATTTGTAAAAATAGAATTGTCAAAACTAAGTCTAAATGATGAGAATTCCTGTTATATTTAAAGTGTTATTCTTTACTTTTATTTTTATTGAAATAAAAGCTCAAGATCCACAGTTTACTCAATTTTATGCTAATCCATTATATTTAAATCCAGCTTTTGCTGGTTCTGCTCGCTGTCCTAGAATAAGCATGAACTATCGAAATCAATGGCCAAGTCTATCCGGGCGTTATGTAACTTATTCCGCCTCTTACGACATGCATGTTGATGCTTTTGGAGGAGGAATTGGAGCAATTATTACTACAGATGACCAAGCTATCAATACTCTTAAAACAACAAATGCCAGCTTATTATACTCCTACTTAGCTCCAATTACAAGAGATTTTTCTTTAAAATTTGGTTTGCAAGCCACTTATTTTCAAAAAAGCATTGATATAAAAGGATTAACTTTTGGCGATATGATTGATGCTAGAAGAGGTTTTGTATGGAATACTGCTGAAAATATTCCAACATCAAAAAAAACAAATGTAGATTTTTCAGCCGGATTACTTGGATATAGTAAAAATTATTTTTTTGGTACTGCTGTTCATCATATTAATCAACCTG
The DNA here is from genome assembly GCA_947478315.1 of Sphingobacteriaceae bacterium. Taxonomy (GTDB): domain Bacteria; phylum Bacteroidota; class Bacteroidia; order Sphingobacteriales; family Sphingobacteriaceae; genus CANJWF01. Next base: position 1,324 of record CANJWF010000184.1, read on the forward strand.
ATGAAGGACTTGTCGGGCCATCTAGATTACCTACAAAATTAACAATTCATGGTGGTGCAATAATTCCCCTTGAAAAAGATGGAGAAAGTTCGTTGTCGCCCAATATCTTATTTCAATCTCAACAATCTTTTACACAAGTTAATATTGGTTTATATTACAAAAAAAGTGGATTTGTTGCTGGGTTATGGTATAGATATGGTGATGCCTTTATTGCATTATTAGGAATTCAAAATAATAATTTTAAGTTTGGTTATAGTTACGATATAACAACTTCAGGCCTTTCTGGAAATACAGCCGGTTCTCACGAAATTTCAATTCAAATTCAATTTGAATGCGGTACACATACAAAACATTATAATACAGCTAATTGTCCATCTTTTTAACTATATTTGTAACCTTATTTGATTTATTACGTTATACCTTTAATTTGTTGATAATTATTATGAATTTAAAATGGATAAAAAACCGAAAATCAATGGCCTTTGTTTTAGCGGCTGTTTTGGTTTCATGCTCGCAAGAACGTTCTCCAGTAACTGGATGGGCTTATAACCAACCGGAAAATGGTGGATTTGAAAAACCGCCATATGAAGAACAAGAAACAGGACCAGGATTGGTTCTTATTGAAGGAGGGTCCTTTTCAATGGGTCGTACAGAAAATGATGTTACTTATGAATGGAATAACTTGGCCCGAAAAGTAACAATATCTTCCTTTTATATGGACGAAACTGAGGTTAGTAATTTATCATTTATAGAATATTTATATTGGACAAGCAAAGTTTTTGGCCCTACTTTTCCAGATATATATTATAAAGCTCTCCCTGACACCCTCGTTTGGAGAGAGAAATTAGCATACAACGAGCCTTTTGTAGAGAATTATTTACGTCACCCTGCTTATAGAGATTACCCTGTTGTTGGAGTTAATTGGTTGCAAGCTAACGACTTTTGCGCATGGAGAACCGATCGAGTAAATGAATTTATATTAATAAGAGAGGGATTACTTTTACATAGCCAATCTCCAACAGATCAAGATTATTTTAGTACAGAAGCTTATCTTTCTGGAAAATGGCAAGGGCAACTTAAAACAAAATTACCGGCTTATGATGGTCAAAACCCTGAACGTGATGTGAAAATGGAAGATGGTATTTTTTTACCTAAATATCGTTTACCAACAGAAGCTGAATGGGAATATGCTGCCTATGGTTTAATTGGCAATACTATTGGTGAACGTATTACCGAAAGAAGAATTTATCCTTGGAATGGGCACGGTGTTCGTAATGCTAGTGAAAAGCAATTAGGTCAAATAAATGCCAATTTCGTTCGTGGAGCTGGAGATTATATGGGAATTGCAGGAGCCTTAAATGATAATGCCGACGTTACAGCTCCAGTTTATAGTTATTGGCCAAACGACTATGGCCTTTATAACATGGCAGGCAACGTTTCTGAGTGGGTTATGGACGTTTATCGCCCCAACACTTTGCAAGATGCAGACGAATTTAGACCTTTCCGTGGTAATGTATTTAATACTCAAAAACGAGATACTACAACTTTAATTGGTGGTCTTGGAGGTGAAATTTTAACCAATGTGGATGGGCCGGTATATCAAAAATTTAAGCATAAAGTTTCTAAACCTGGGGTCCATGGGACAAATCTAGAAGAACCTGTAGAAGTAACAGATAGTGTTTTAGCTGTTTTAACTAAAGGAGATGATGATAAAAATAATAATGCTACTCCCGAAGGTAAATCAGATATTCCTGGTCGCGTGCAATGGAGAGAAGTTTCAAGTGCAGTATCTACCGATAATTTAGATGAACGCAGAAATTACAAAATGGCAGATTATATCAATTATTTAGATGGCGATCTTAATTCTAGTATTTATTTTTCTGAAGGAGAAGAAGCATACCAAGAAAAAAGTGAGAAAATTATGTACGAATATGCTAAAGCTTCATTAATAAACGACAAATCCAGAGTATATAAAGGAGGTAGCTGGAAAGACCGCGCCTACTTTTTAAGTCCTGGTGTTAGAAGGTATTTAGATCAACGCCAAGCTAGTTCATGGCTAGGATTCAGATGCGCTATGACCCGTGTAGGAAGCCCAAAAGGTTTAGGTGGTAAATAATAAACTTGTTAATAACTATACAAAACCCTTGAGTATTTTACTTAAGGGTTTTTTTATTTTGTATCATGCATAATTTTATTCCTATTACAAACTTATATTCTCTTTTTTTAAAAAC
>CANJWF010000185.1 GCA_947478315.1 Sphingobacteriaceae bacterium
AGCGATAGCGAGTTAAAAAATAAATGGTTTGGTCAGATGCTATTCCTAAAGCAATACTAAATATTAATATAGTGGAAGGTTTCAGATTAATACCTAAAAACCCCATTAATCCTGCTGTAATCATCAAGGGAATAAGATTGGGAATCAGTGAAATAACAATCATACGGCCACCTCTAAAAAGCCACCACATGATAAGTGCGATAAGCCCTATTGCTAACAGTAAACTATCTCTAAGATTATATAAGAGATAATTAGTGCCCTTAACGAAAATAACGCTTGAACCCGTTACGTCTATTTTATATTTCTTAGGAGAAAAAATGGCGTCAATTTTAGGTCGTATTTCTCTCAAAATTTCGTTGATACGTTTCGAACCAGCATCGGCCATTTGAAAACTGATACGTGTAATTTGTTTGTTGCTATCGGTAAAGTTTCTAATCAAATTATTATTCCTTTCGGAAGGGTTTCGTTTTTGTTGAGGTCTATTATTTGCTTGTTTTAAGTAGTCAACGATAAAACTTAATTCTACTTCATTAGGTGTTCTGTAAAAATTAGTGTCGCCACCATAAAAAACTTGTGTGGCATATTTAAGAGCAGCATTTAAAGATACAGGTTTTGAAAATTCTGGATATTGAGTTAATAATTTTTCTAGTTTATCTACTTTATGAATCAAATTAGGACGCATGATACCATTTTTGTGACGAGTATCTATGCTGATTTCTAAGGGTAAAGCTCCGCCAAAATTTTTTTCAAAAAAATGCAAGTCGGTTATTAAAGGTGAATTTTTAGGTAAATCATCTACAATAAACCCATTGGCATTAATTTTAAAAATTCCAATGATGGATACAATGATGATGACAATTGTTGTCGTATAAATTACCGTTCGTCGTCGGTGTACCCAATGGTCGATGATATGAATGAGTTTTTTTAAATTTCTATTGTCTAAATGTTTGGTGTTTTTGGTGTTAGGGTTAGGTAAAAAACTAAAAATAAGTGGTATTAGGGTAATGCAAATTAGATAGGTAAGCATTACGTTTAAAGAGGCTATGATGCCAAATTCTGTTAACACTTCGCTACCTGTTAGTGCGAGCACACCAAAACCTATTGCAGTGGTCAAATTGGCAATAAAGGTGGTGAACCCGATACGTTGCATAGCAGTTTGTAATGCCCATAATTTATTGCCAGATAGTTTGTATTCCGTATGGTATTTATTAAGTAATAAAATGCTATTAGGTAATCCTATCACTACAATAATTGGGGGAACTAATCCTGTTAAGAGCGTAATTTTATATCCCAATAGAACCATGGTTGCAATAGCCGTAGCTACCCCTAAAAAAACAGAAATAAGTGGAAAAATGACCGCGTATAAGGAACGAAAAAATAATCCTAAAATAATAGCAGCTATACCCACAGAAAGAACTAAAAAAAGTACAAATTCTTTCGATACTAGATTAGATATAGTGGTTCTGATATAGGGTAAACCTGAATAATGAATTTTTACATGATGTTTATTTTCAAAATGTTGAGTCATTTTTACAATAGAATCAAGAACAGGGATACGTTTAGGCGAATTATACGTTTCAGAAGTAAATGTGATAGCCATAAGGGTGGCGCGACTTCGAGGTTGATAGATTAAACCTGAAAAAAATACAAGTTTTTCTATGCTGTTTTTAAAGGCGTTAGCTTCTTTTTCACTAGATATACTATCTGATGTAATTAAAGGTGCTAGTATAAAGCGATGCTGAATCGTATCTTTTTCTAATTTGAGTATCCGACCAATGGATAATACTTCTTCTACCCCATTGATATGTTTAATTTCATTGCTTAAGCGAGACCAATCATTCAGTAATTCGCACTCGAAAAGTTTAGGAGATTGAATGCCTACTACCATCACTCTACCATCTTCCCCAAAAGTTTTTTTAAACTGTTTATATCTTATGTAAGCAGAATCGGTTATAGGTAATACCTTACCTGCATTAAAAGCCAATTGTACGTGACTGGCTGTCCAACACATTGTAACCGCATAAAAAGCAAATAGAACAAGAAATATTTTTCTATACTTTAAGATATGGGAAGATAAAATTTGTAGTAGCATAAAAAAATAGCAGTATAGTAAGTATTTAAGGCTTTTTAGAACCTTGCAAATTTTGTTAGTTGAGATGCATCAGATTGGTATTGGTTTAACCTGCTTATTGTAAATAAGCAGATGCTCCGCGAGTGTGCTAAAATACTAAAACATACCTTGTTTTTTTTATAAAAGTAAGTAGCCTAAAGCCTATCCTTGAGTTTGCTTTCGGTTATTATACTTTTAAGAAGTATCTTTATTTAAAAAATTAGTAGAGATTTTTAGCGCAATAATGGGGGTAGTGATATGCTATTAAAAACAAGAGGAATTGTTTTAAAATCTGTTGATTATACAGATAACAGTATAGTTGTACAACTATTCACACTAGATGTTGGTTTACAGTCGTATTTAGTAAGTGGTGTAAGAAAAGCCAAATCTAGAATAGGTCAGGCACTATTTAGTCCGTTTTCGTTGTTGGAAGTTGTTGTTTATCACAAGCCCAATGGAGGTGTACAGCGGTTGTCTGATGCTAAGCAAGCACCCATTTTACAGTCTATACCATTTGATGTGGTTAAACGCAGTATGGTATTGTTTCTTCATGAAGTGCTTTGTAAATCTCTACCAAGAGATACGCCTGACGAACCTCTCTTTAATTATATTTTTAATGCAATAGAATGGCTCGATTACGATATTTCGCATGATGCAGCAAATTTTCATTTGAAATTTTTGGCAGGTATGACTAAGTTCTTAGGTTTTATGCCAGCCATTTTGCAATACAGTTCTGAAACTATATGTTTTGACTTACGACAAGGTGTTTTTTTAAATACTTTACCACAACATTCAGATTATATAGGCGATAAAAATCAATTATATCAATGGAAAATAATATTTAATACCTCTATTAACACCCCTTTACCTATTAAACTAAATGCTAAGCAGCGACAGGAACTATTGGTACACGTTTTAAATTACTATCGGTTGCATTTATCTAATTTTGGGGTAATTAAATCCTTAGCTATCTTGCAAGAAATTTTTAATTAACAGATGAAATGCCCATGGGCAAGTTCTTCACACCAACCGATGATGACACCGAAGGTTCATGAAGTCCTTATGGAAAAGGAAACACAACTGAATAAATGCTTTGCATTCATGAATACCATGAAAGACAAAACACTAATGAATAATGGTTTGGGCATAATCAGCGTTTCTCAGTCCATTAGTCCAATTAAAAAGCACGTCCATAAAAAAATACAACTGAATACATCGCAGATGCATGGGTGCAATTGAAAGATAAACACCAACGAATAATTATATTCTAATGAAATCGCCATGTAGAATCTCTACACAAAGAGAGATGAAAATGTTTAGGCGATTCCATCTGACCATTAAAAAAACTGATTATTTTCAGATGAAATGCCCATGAGCAATTGCTCACAAACCGCTGATGAATACGTTTGGGCATTCCATTTGACCATTAAAAATCAA